>NZ_WQPW01000018.1:82475-192662 GCF_018785465.1 Clostridium sp. MCC328 | reverse complement strand
AAAGCAATATTCAGCTAAAATACAGTAACTATGTGGCTTTCAGCCACTTTCACGGCTGATCCGTGAATAATCTAGGTTTAATATTGTCTTCTTCATTTGGTCCGTTCTCTCTCACCCCCTCTCGTCCTCTGTTGCGAACAGGTATTCTAATGTGTGTTCTGGGAAAAAGTGATCTCTAATTCTCACACATTCTGAATATTCCCACGGCACTTTACCATTGAATCTCGAATGAATCGTTCTATATGAAACTCCCAGATATGTTGCAATTTCAAGGCGAGAGACTTTTTTTCTTTTCATCTCAGCCTCAAGATTATCAATTTTTACCGTGCACAACTTTTTCACCTCTTTCAAATTGCGTAATTATGCAATTCATACCTTTGCTATATTGCATTATTGCGCGAATGTCAACATATTATTTGCAGAATTTTGCAATTTTGTGTTTACTTTTTTGGCGCAATATTGTAATATCATCGTAGGAGGTATACACATGGATCAAAGAGCTGAATTACTACGGAAATTGATGGACTCAAAAAACATGAAGGTTTCTGATATTGTAAAGATATCTGGTCTTCCCTACTCTACAGTAAAAGCAATCTTAGAGCGTGGGGCAGAAAAAGCCGGTTATATAAATGTTTGTAAAATATGTAATGCTTTAGGAATTACCGCGGATGAATTGGAGCGAATGGTTGCAGAAAATAACTATCAACCTACCACCATCGCCGCCCACTTCGACGGTGACGATTTCACAGAGGATGAGCTGGATGAGATCCGCCAGTTCGCTGAATTTGTTAAGAATAGAAAGAAATCATGATCCCCAGAAAGGAGACGCACATGACAACTACAGAATTTATTCAGTTCCTGCTGGAACGTTTTCAAATAGAATGGAAGCGCCGTGACCGCTCCGGAATCTACGGTCTCACTCAGCGCTTACTTGCTTATAACTCCAATAAAATCGAAGGCAGCACTCTGACGGAAGAACAGACGGCGTCTCTCTTTGATACCGGCACACTTCCAAAATCAGATGATTATTATCGTGCAAAAGATGTAGAAGAAATGAACGGACATTTCTTAATGTTCAATAAGATGTTAGAAACAATTGACCAGCCTCTCAGCCAGGAACTGATCAAACAGTTCCACTATGAACTGAAAAGCGGTGTCTTTGAGGATCGCGCCAACGGGTATGCGATCGGTGACTACAAGAAACGTCCGAACATTGTCGGTATGTATGAGACAGTTCTTCCAAGCAAAGTTCCGGAAGAAATGGGAAAACTGCTCTCCTGGTATTCCTCCCAGGATGTCACTCTTAAAATTCTGGCTGAATTTCATGTTCGCTATGAAAGCATTCATCCTTTCCAGGATGGAAACGGACGCACTGGTCGAATGATCCTTTTCAGGGAATGCCTGCGTCATAATCTTTCTCCGTTGATCATCGAGGCTGCTCACCGGCCGGAATATCTGGAAGCGTTGAAAGAATATCGTGAAAACGGATCCGTGGCAAAAATGTGTTCTCTATTCCATCTGGAACAGGATTATTATCGGAACCGCTGTCAGTATTTTATGGAGGAATAATTTTTACGGAGGCTCTTATGAATTCATACGAATATCTACAGGAAGAAGCCCGCGAAGATGGAGTCAATGTGATCGACTATCCTTTCGACAGCAACCGAATCCGCGGTCTGTAATGTGATGGTACGGTAGCTATCCGTCAGGATATGACCACGGTAGAAAAGTCCTGTGTTCTCGCGGAAGAGCTTGGTCACCACCGCATGACAGTCGGCAATATTTTAGATCAGAATGATGTGGCTAATCGCAAACAGGAACATCTTGCAAGGCTGTGGGCCTACGACCGTCGGATCGGACTCTCCGGGATCATCCTGGGATACCGGAACCATTGCCATAACTTGCATGAATTAGCAGAATGTCTGGAAGTGTCAGAAGAATTTCTGAATGAAGCCTTGGAATGCTACCGGGAAAAATATGGCTGCTACACAGAGCTGGATGGATATGTGATCATGTTTGAACCGCACTTGGCGGTGATGGAAAAGATATAGAACGAACCTTGAAAATAATATACTTACCCGGGGAACCGAAGGGGCGATTATGTCAGCCGCCGGACACGAAAGTGAAAGGAGTCTGGTGCTGATGGTTACATATTCTGATCTGTTTCAGTTTGTAATTATGCTTTGTGCTGTAATAACCCTCGTTGCTTATTTTACACACAAAAAATAGCGCCCTCGTCCTGGTAAGATAAGGCGCTATTTTTTAGGTTGATGCTTGCCGGCGGCTAGGTGTACTCTAGCTTTCGGCTCTCTCGTTAAGTATATTATACAGGTCCGGAAATAATTTGTCAAATCACATAAATAGAAAAACCGCCCGGTGTTACCAGCACCGAACGGATTTTCATAGATTTTCTCTTGCCGGATGCTCCGGAAAGATATAATCAGCCTGAACAACTGAATTATATCATCTTCCAGGCATCTCGGCAAGGGGTGTATTTTTTATACCTTTTTCTGGAGGTGTTATATGAAAAAAGTCGCTATTTACGTCCGGGTCTCCACCCAGGAACAGGCCGTTGAAGGATATTCCATTTCGGAGCAGATCGACCGGCTTACAAAATTCTGCGAAGCTCATTCCTGGAAGCTCTATAAAGTATATACGGATCCGGGCTTTTCTGGCGGAAATATGAACCGTCCATCTCTCCAAAAGCTCTTTGCTGATTGCACACAAAAACGTTTTGATACCGTTCTTGTCTACAAACTGGATCGATTATCCCGTTCCCAGAAAGATACCCTCTATATTATCGAGGACCTTTTCCTTACAAACCATGTGGATTTCATCTCCATGTCGGAAAATTTTGATACCAGTACCCCGTTTGGGCGGGCCATGATCGGAATTTTAAGTGTCTTCGCGCAGTTAGAGCGGGAACAAATTAAGGAACGAATGGCAATGGGACGGGAAGGACGGGCAAAGCAGGGAAAATGGCACGGCGGCGGAAATGTCCCAATCGGCTATGACTTTATTAACGACTATCTTATCCCGAACGAATACGAAGCAGCGCAGGTTAAACAGATCTTCGATCTGGCGATCCGCGGATATTCCTATTCTGATATTGCCCGCTCCATGTCTGGATACACTACCAAATATGGACCTTATAAAGTTGGTTATAATACGATTTCTTTAATACTGCAAAATCCTATCTACATTGGAAAGATAAAAACAAATACTGGATATATGAACGGGATCCACGAACCACTTATAGACGAAACCACATTTAATGAAGTTCAGAAAAAGGTTACCCAGATCGCTGAATACTACAAAAAAGAACATACCGGGCACTACGGTCAGTATCTTCTCTCTGGGCTATGCCGATGTGCTTCCTGTGGGGCCACATATTCTGCTCATTATGTAGGCACGAAAAAGCATCGCTATAAATATTACAAATGTCGTAATCGTGCTTACAACTGGCGTGATGGATCTCCAAAATGTATGTCTCCCAACATAAGAGTCGAGGTCTTAGACAATGCTGTTTTAAATGAAATCCGTCATCTCCAGCTGGATCCTGATTATTTTGATGAAGTTTCCAATTCCCCCGCTGCGGACTCTTCATCTCTTGTTGAAACATTAAATAAACGTCTGGAAAATATACAAAAGCAAATTGCCCGCACGATCAGGCTCTACTCGCTTGGTTCAGTCGAAGAAAAGGATATAGAAAATCAGCTGCAGATCCTCTATTCCGAAAGAGATACCCTCTCTCTTGAAATTGAGAATGCTACAGCTGATCAGAAAGATACTGCCGATTTCAAATGGAGATTTTGAGATTCATTGGACCTTTTAGGTTATGAGTGAATATCTTCGATCGCCTTACCAATATCATGTCTCATATACTTATTCTCAAATGATATCCATTCCGTAGCCTCATAAGCCTTCTTTCTGGCTTCCTTCAGATCTTTTCCGGTGGCGGTCACACCGAGGACACGGCCGCCGTTGGTGACGATCTGACCGTTTTCGTTGAATTTTGTGCCGGAGTGGAAGACATAGTAATCGTCTTTTCCCTTGAACTTCTCAAGTCCCTCGATCGGGAATCCTTTTTTATACTCTACCGGGTAGCCGTCGGACGCTAAGATCACACATACTGTCGCGCGGTCATTGTCGAACTTTAAGTCGACCTGATCGAGCGTTCCGTCGATACATGCCTCGAAGACGTCCACAATATCGTTTTCCAGTCTTGGGAGAACGACCTGCGCCTCCGGGTCGCCGAATCTCGCGTTGTACTCCAGGACCTTCGGGCCGTCCGGGGTCAGCATGAGACCGAAGAAGATAACTCCCTTGAACGGTCTACCCTCTGCCTTCATGGCATCAACAGTCGGCTGATAGATATATTTCTTACAGAACTCATCGACTTCCTTCGTGTAGAACGGGCTCGGAGAGAAGTTTCCCATACCGCCGGTATTTAAGCCCTGGTCGCCGTCCTTTGCACGCTTGTGGTCCTGAGCAGAACTCATGATCTTCACGATATTTCCGTCCACGAAGGACAGTACGGATACCTCACGGCCTGTCATAAATTCCTCGATGACGATCTCATCACCTGCGGAGCCGAACTTCTTATCCATCATCAGGGTCTTAACGCCCTCTTTTGCCTCTTCCAATGTCTGGCAGATCAGAACGCCCTTTCCAAGCGCAAGACCGTCTGCCTTCAGTACGATCGGCATCTTTGCGGTCTCAAGATACTCCAGCGCCTTTTCCGGGTCTGTAAATGTCTCATAAGCCGCTGTCGGGATATTGTACTTCTTCATAAGATCCTTGGAAAATGCCTTGGAACCCTCGAGGATCGCCGCGTTCTTTCTCGGTCCGAATACACGGAGTCCCTCTTTCTCGAAGACATCAACGATTCCGCCTACAAGCGGATCGTCCATACCGATCACGGTAAGATCGATCTCTTTTTCTTTCGCGAAAGCAACTAATTTATCAAATTCCATGGCACCGATCGGCACACACTCCGCTACTTCAGAAATACCTGCATTGCCCGGTGCACAGTAGATCTTATCGACCTTCTTGCTCTGTGCGACCTTCCATGCGATCGCATGCTCTCTTCCGCCGCTGCCAACGATTAAAACCTTCATTCGTTTTTCCTCCTGCTTATCAGTGAAGCCGTTCCTGTATACGCCCCGCGCAGCCAGGAACGGCTGTCTTCTATCCTGTATCAGATCTCTCCGTTTGCGATCATGTCGATGGCCTTCGGCAGGATCTTCCACTCTGCCTGTTCCATGACGCGGCGCTGAAGGACCTCCGGCGTGTCACCTTTTTCCACTTCAACAGCCTTCTGTAAGATGATCGGACCGGAATCCATTCCCTCGTCCACAAAATGTACCGTCGCACCGGTGATCTTTACACCTCTCCGAAGAGCAGCCTCATGGACCTTCAATCCGTAGAAGCCGACACCGCAGAAGGACGGAATCAAAGACGGGTGGATATTGATGATCTTATCTCTGTATTTTTCGATCATGGCTGCAGGGATCTTCACGAGATATCCTGCCAGCACGATGAGGTCCAGCTCATAGGAATCGATTTTAGCAACCAGGGCCTCATTGAACTCCTCCCTGGACGCAAAATCCTTCGGTGAAAGACACTCAGCCGGAATCCCATGCTTTTTCGCGCGCTCCAAAGCAAACGCGCCTGCGTTGTTGCTGATGACAACCTCTACCTTCGCATTGCGGATCGTTCCCGCGTCGATGGCATCTAAGATCGCCTGAAGATTCGTTCCTCCGCCGGAAACAAGAACGCCGACTCTTAACATAAGGTCACTCCCTTTTCTCCTGCCTCGATGGATCCGATGATGTATGGGATATCTCCTGCTGCCTTCATGGCTGCCATCGTTGTGCGGACATCTTCCTCAGCGACTGCAACGACCATGCCTATTCCCATGTTGAAGGTATTGTACATGATCTTCTCATCGATCTCGCCCTTTTTCTGCATCAGCGGGAAGATCGGCGGGATCTGGTAGCTGTCTTTATGAATCACAGCGCGGACGCCATCCTTTAACATACGCGGAACATTCTCGTAGAAGCCGCCGCCTGTGATATGGCTGCATGCCTTTACGGTAACGCCTGCTTTTTTCACGTTCTTTAAAGCTTTCACATAGATTCTTGTCGGAGCGAGAAGTGTCTCACCAAGAGTCTTTCCAAGCTCGTCGTAATATGTATTTAAGCCCTCCGCAGTCATCTCTTTCTCAAATACCCTGCGGACAAGAGAGAAACCGTTGGAGTGAACGCCTGTGGAAGCCATTCCGATCAGCACATCACCCGGCTGAAGATTCTCGCCTGTGATCATATCCTTTTTATCGCAGACGCCAACGGAGAAACCTGCAAGGTCATACTCATCCTCTGCCATAAGACCCGGATGCTCTGCGGTCTCACCGCCGATCAGGGCAGCTTCAGACTGGAGACAGCCTTCCGCAACACCTTTTACGATATCCGCGATCTTTTCCGGATAGTTCTTGCCGCATGCAATATAGTCTAAGAAGAATAACGGCTCACCGCCTGCACACGCGATATCGTTGACACACATGGCAACTGCGTCGATACCGATGGTGTCATGCTTGTCCATGATCATCGCAAGTTTCACCTTTGTTCCACATCCGTCAGTACCGGAAAGAAGGACCGGCTCCTCCATATCTTTGATCTTTGCGAGGGAGAATGCACCGGAAAATCCGCCAAGACCTCCTAAAACTTCCTCACGCATGGTCTTCTTAACATGCTCTTTCATCAGTTCTACAGACTTGTAACCAGCCTCGATATCAACTCCGGCTTTCTTGTAATCCATATGTATTTCCTCCTGGAGAATCTTATGTTCTCGGACATTCTCTGCACATTCTGCATGTTGCATGCGCGATCATGTCCCGATTTCTATATTTTTTATGCTTATATGAGTTTACACTGTGTCTTCAGCAGACCCTGCTGGAAACACAATGCCCGGCAGCTACTCATCTTTCTGTCTGCGGGAACTCTGTTTTTAATATCTCTGTTACTTGTCATTTTTTCATGGAAGCAAGATACTCTTTGTATCCGATCTTGTCGAGCTTCTCAGCCTTGCTCTCAACTTCCGTCTTCATCTTCTCGGAATAAGCTTTTAATTTTTCAAGGAGTTCCGGATCGGATGCCGCAAGGATCTTTGCCGCAAGGATTCCGGCGTTCTTTCCTCCGTTGATCGCTACGGTCGCTACCGGGATTCCGGACGGCATCTGTACGATAGAATAGAGGGAATCCACGCCGCCTAAGTCAGAAGTCTTCATCGGGATTCCGATGACCGGAAGCGGGAAGATCGCTGCGCACATACCCGGAAGGTGAGCTGCCTTGCCTGCGCCGGCGATAATGACCTTCATGCCTTTGCTCTCGGCACTCTTCGCGTACTCGAAAAATGTATCCGGCTCTCTGTGAGCGGAAATGATCGTCATTTCAAAATCAATACCAAACTGTTCCAGTACCTCGGCAGCCTGTGCCATGATCGGCATATCAGAGTCACTGCCCATTACAATTCCAACTTTTGCCATTGTTTTTTCTCCTTATGAGTGTAACGATTATTGATAAGTCATTCTAATAAATAGCTTTTTAGTAACAATATTTCCTTATCAATCATAATACAAGGTTTTTTTATGCGCGTCAAGTAGGAATCCGTAGATTCTGCCAACTTCATGCAGTGATGTGATACTGCAAAATATAATATTCTTCCCATCCATCGGTCTGTCAGCGGCTTTTCCTGGGATCACAAGTGTCCAAACTCAGTGTAATTATGTAAAAACACCCTGAAATACATAAATGAATTACATATTTCAGGGTGTCCTGTCATCAGCTGCATAACCACTGTGTTCATAATTTTCTCTATGCTATTCCGGTTTTGCAGTCTGATAAAACTTTTTGTAACGATTCTGTATCTTCACAGTTACAACTTTTTCTTATTTTTCATCCAGCGGCCTATTTAATTCATCCAGCCCCGCCAGCACAAACCTTCCGTCCAGAATAATATCTGTCTTCGTTCCGTCTGTATGGACTGTGGAAATTCTCTCCAGCTCCTTATATGGGATCGTGATATCCGTGTGGACACCGAAGTACGCCTTCGAGACATCTTCCTTCCTTAATATAGAAACTTCGTTGTCTCTCGCGATCATCTCCTTGCCGTCCGGATTGTACATCGGGCTGTCCTCAGACCAGCTGTAGCAGGTGTCGCCAACTGCAAAGTGCGGTCCCATCTTCTCGACGATAAGGATCGGCAGGCGGTCCAGAATTCCAAACTTCTCCGCCATGGCGTAGGCCGTCGTGTTCGTTCCGATGGCAAACTCGCCGAGGGGCAGCGTCTCATGACCGTTCATGATTCCCTGCACGATGAGACGGTGTCCGGCTTCCTGATCGATCACTCCATTTTCCACGAAGTTATCGCATACCGCTGAAACCACACGGCCGTCCTTGAATTCCATGCGGAGATTCCGGTACTGGATATCTCCGATATAAACCGTTCCCACATTTAAGATTCCGTTCGTTCCCGCAAGCTTCGGGGAAGTGAACACCTCGCCAAGCGGAATATTTACATCCGCCACACAGTTCTCAAACTTCGTCTGCTTTTCCGGGTTGGAAATCGCAGCCAGCTGGACCTGCATGTTCGTCTGGTTCTCCCCTTTTCCGGTGATCTCCACATACTCCGCCGTATCGAGAACATCAATGATCTTCTGCTGCATGTCACGGTAAAGTTCGTAATCCAGGGTGTTGATCCGGATCGTCTCCTTAAAGATCTCCGGGAACAGTTCCCCGATTGCCGGAACCGGGAACGCGATGATCGTAAAGCTCGTCTCATCCCCCGGAATATATTCGTTCACCACCGGCATAGAGAGATTCCTGTACTCCAGATAAAGGTTCTGCTGTTTCTCCGTAAACGCCCATGCCTCCGGCTTATTCACTGGCTCAAAGCCCGGCTCGCCGAAGGTCTCGATGACCGCCGGTCCCGCGTAAGCGGCTGCGTCCTCTTTATACTGCTCGTAGGCCGTCTTTAAGACACCGATCTTCCGGTCACGGAACGCCTTATCCATATAGACTGCGCTGTCATAACGATGGTCATAATCATACTGTCTGTTCGGGGAAGAGGATGCGTATCCGCTGTGTCCTGCCGGATTCCGGTTGATGCTGCCCACAGCACTTCTGCAAAAGATCACCGAAAGCCCCGCTGACTCGAAATTTTTTACTGCCTGGCGTACCATGCGTTCAAAACCGATCGGATAACGCACTGACACCGTCTTCTTCTTCGAAAGATCCCGGCCCATGACCTCAAATCCACGGATATATCCGTCAGTATAGGTATCTGCCATCTTCCTGATCTCTTCCTCCGGCAGGCTGTTTAAGAACGCCGCTGTCTTCTCCTCTTCCGGGGAAATATACGCACCGAACCGGTAGAGATACGAGAGATCGGAAAGGTCACTCTCCATGATGATCTTTTTCGCGAAGTCAAGCTTTGGATCCACGCCTTCCTGTACACGGTAAGTCAGAGTCACATCACAGTAGTCGCTGGCGCTCCAGTAGAGCACGTCCTTGATCTCCTTCGCTGCCGGAAGTGTCTCGCCCTCAAAGAGGTTGTAGATCTCGATCAGTGCCTCGTTTCCGATCACGAGATCCAGAACACGTCCCTCAAACGCGTAAATGATATCCCCGCGGATCTCCGCATAGAGATAGGAAAGAAGCTTTCCGTACTCCTCCCCCAGTGTCTTCACCGCGTAAGCCGGATTCGTATAGCTTGTCTCATAGTTTTCTGGAAGAACATCCACATAAAGCTTATGGTTTAACGTTCTTCCCTCTTCCAGTGTCATCTGATCCAGGCTTCCGTCCTCTTTCGCCTTTAAGACCTCGCCGCACTGGATAATGAACTCTGTCACTTTTCTAAAATAATCCCGGTAGTTTTCCGGTACCGTCTCTTCCGTCAGAATTTCCTGGATCCGCGCCATGGAAAGGTCATAGCGCTCTCTGATCAGATCTTGTTCCATGTGTCATGCCTCCATTTCACGTTCATTTTCCGCACCTGAAAAAGATGCGCTCCGGACCGCTGTTCCCGGTTCCGCCCTGTCATCTTTACAGCGCAAACACGATCATCAGTACCCACACCAGCAGCAGGATCCCCGCCGCCGCAAGGCTGATCTTCGCCAGAAGATAATTCTTCTCTTTCTCCATCATGGCAAATACACCATAGACCACCGATGACACCGCAATGATAATACTGCAAAAACCCAGAGCCGCAGCCGCAAGCGGTGCATTCCCCTGGGTATAGTACGAAAAGCTGATGGCGGCGGCATAAAAGACAAGTGCCGCCGCTGCGAGCCCTGCCGCCACAAAACTGTTCTTTGCAAACGGCTTTTTTATATACGATACTTTATTTCCGATTCGTTCCACTGTATCTCTCCCAAACGCCTCTCGCAAGGACAAAAATAATATACCCGGCAAAACCACCGATGGTATTTAAGAGCAGGTCATCCACATCAAAGCTTCCGACTTTGCCGACAAGCTGCATCGTCTCCACAAGAAGACTCATGGCAAAGCTTAAGAGTACTGTGATATACCAGTGTCTCGTCCGCACCCAGATGACCGGCAGAAAAAAGCCAAAGGGCATAAATGCCAGCACGTTACCGAAAATATTCAAGAACACCGCGCGCCAGCCAAGAATGTTCCTGTATAAAAGAAAGCGCCGAATCTCTTTAAAAAGGGTCAGGTTGTAGGAATATTCGGCCCTCGCGTCGGGGCTGCGCCCCATTTCTTCGGCGAAAAACAGGAAATATGTCAGCAGAACCAGATACAGGACAAAAAGAACCGCCCCGAGAATCCGATGTCTGTGTTTTTTCATTTTCAAAATTCTCCATTCCCATCAAAACAGGGGTTCCTGTTTCGTGGTCCTTCTCTCCGGATACTCTCCGAATTTTTAAGCAGGAAAGGAGATGCCGCCATAAAGGCCACATCTCCCACTCCGCTCATTTCACTTTTCAGGCATGCTTCACCGCTCTTTTTGTTTTCACAGCCGCGTTAAAACCGCCCTGATCCGATTAAAACGTAATCTCAGATTTTCTCTTAAGAAGCAGTGCCCCGTTCACGATCGCGATGATTCCGGCAGCAAGTCCGACAGATGCAACGATAACTCCAACCGCGATGCTCGCTGCCCCTGTGTTTCTCATGGTCTTATAAATTTTTTCCATAAAACCGCTCCTTCTTATTTTACGCCATACTGCTCATAGTATGCGTCGATCGCTGCTTTTAATGTGTCGTCGATGATAACTTTTCCCTTGTACTCTTTGTTGTAAAGGTGCTCAACTACTTCCTTCATGGTTACGATCGCTGTTGTGCGGAAACCGTATTTCTCCTGAATCTCGGCAAGAGCGGACTTCTCACCTTTACCTCTCTCGCAGCGGTCTACGGATACAACAAGACCGAGAACATCGACATCGCCCTGTGCCTTGATGATCGGAAGTGTCTCCTCGATGGATGTACCCGCTGTTGTCACGTCCTCGATGATAACGACCTTGTCACCGTCAGCGATCGGGCTGCCGAGAAGGATTCCCTTGTCACCGTGGTCTTTTACTTCTTTTCTGTTGGAGCAGTACTTGATGTCTGCGCCGAAGTGCTCACTGATCGCCATGCTTGTTGCAACGGTCAGCGGAATTCCCTTGTAAGCCGGTCCAAAGAGAACATCGAAGTCTGTTCCGAATGTATCATTGATCGCTTTTGCGTAGTACTCGCCAAGCTTTCTGAGCTGGGTGCCTGTGCGGTAGAATCCTGTGTTTACGAAAAACGGAGTCTTTCTTCCGCTCTTTGTTACGAAATCTCCAAATTTTAATACGCCGCAATCAACCATGAATTCAATAAATTCCTGCTTGTACTTTTCCATGACCTAAAAACTTCCTTTCAAAATAATATTCTTAGTGCACAGCACCAATTAACTCGTGGATATCTTCCACACCGTACTTCTTCATGTACGCCTCGATGCCCTTGATCACCTGGATCGTCGTATCCGGGTTGATGAAATTCGCGGTTCCGATGGACACTGCTGTCGCACCTGCGAGGATGAACTCCAGCGCGTCCTCAGCCGTCATAATGCCGCCCATTCCGATCACCGGGATCTTCACAGCGTTGGCGACCTGATATACCATGCGGACAGCCACCGGTTTGATCGCCGGGCCGGACATACCGCCGGTCTTGTTTGCCAGGGCGAATGTACGCTTGTTGATATCGATCTTCATTCCCGTGATGGTATTGATCAGAGATACCACATCAGCTCCGCCTGCCTCAACGGCTCTCGCCATCTCAGCGATATCCGTAACGTTCGGGGAGAGCTTCATGATCAACGGCTGCTTTGCGACCTTCTTTACCGCCTTTGTGATCTGCTCCGCGCATTTCGGATCCTGGCCGAATGCGATTCCGCCCTCTTTTACGTTCGGGCAGGAGATATTGATCTCAAGCATATCTACATCAGCGTCAGCGAGACTCTCCACAACATCCACATAGTCGCTCTCGGACTTTCCGCAGACATTGACGATGATCTTTGTGTCATGCTGTCTTAAGAACGGAACGTCGCGCTTCATGAACACGTCGACGCCCGGTCCCTGAAGACCGATAGCATTTAACATTCCGCCGTAAACTTCCGTCACTCGCGGGGTCGGATTTCCCGGCCACGGCACGTTTGCGATTCCTTTTGTTACAACAGCGCCGAGACGGTCAAGATCGATCATCTCGCCATATTCCATACCGGAACCAAAGGTACCGGAACAGGTCATCACCGGATTCTTTAACTCTACACCGGCAAGTGTTACTTTTGTATTCATGCCTGCTCCTCCTTTTTGATCATGATGCCGGAGGCGATGCGCTCGCGCTGCTCGTCCGGAGTCAGAAGTTCTACCTCCTCTGCGCGGAATACCGGACCGTCCTTGCAGATTCTCTTGTTTCTCACGTTACTGTGCTCATCAATGTCCTTGCTGTGGCATACACAGCCAAGACAGGCACCGATTCCGCATGCCATCTTTTCTTCCAGAGAGATATAGCACTCGATCCCGTTCTCCATTGCGTAGGTCTTTAATGCCTTCAACATCGGAGTTGGTCCGCATGCGTAGATAATATCCGCGGTAAGCTTCTCCGCGCGGATCGCGTCGATGACATTTCCCTTTGTTCCGACACTTCCATCCTCTGTCGCGATCACGACATCGGCGTATTTGCGAAGCTCGTCTGCGAGGAAGGTCTCTTTATCTCTGTAACCGATGACTGCTGTCTTCTCGCAGTCCAGGTTCTTAGCAAGCTCTAACATCGGCGGGATTCCGATTCCGCCGCCGATCAGGAATGCTTTTTTCTTCTTTAAGGGGAATCCATTTCCCAGCGGTCCCATAATATCGAGGGTATCGCCTTCTTTGTATGCGGAAAATTCCTTTGTTCCGGCTCCCGCGATGCGGTAAACGATCCGAAGTCTTCCATTCTCCTTGTCCGCCTCGCAGATACTGATCGGACGCGGCAGAAGCTTTGACTGGTCATTGGTGTAAACAGCGATAAACTGTCCCGGTACGGCTGCTTTTGCCATCTCCGGTGCGTCAAGCCACATGCTGTAGATTCCCTCTGCCAGTTTTTCCTGGCTGTGGATCACAGCGTTTACTTTTTTCTGTGCCATGGTTTCCTCCTGGTGGTTTACTATCAGTATTCCGGTGCTTTTCCAACTTTCCGGAACACTGTTTTTATATGGTTACAACACATCAGCCACGGACATACGCCATGGCTGATAAATTTTCAATGTACTATTATAATACGGAGTTGATATCCGCGATCATATCCACAACGGCCTGTCTGGATGCCTCTGCGAAATGTTCCGGACCGAACTTTGCGTATTTCTCCTGCTTATACGCAGCGATGATTCCTCTGGAGGAGTTTACGACAGCTCCGAGACCATCCTCGTTGAAGCAGTGCATTAAGTCTTTCGCGGTACCGCCCTGTGCGCCGTAGCCCGGTACAAGGAAGTATGTCTTCGGCATGAGCTTTCTTAAGATCTTGCTCATCTCCGGATATGTAGCGCCCACAACAGCGCCTACGTTGCTGTAATCGCCGTCCATGCTTGCTTCGCCCCACTCAACGACCTTCTCTGCGACTAACTCGTAGAGCGGTCTTCCATCTACAAGGCGGTCCTGAAACTCGCCGCTGGACGGGTTGGATGTCTTAACGAGAACGAAAAGGCCTCTGTCCTCATCGTTGCAGACATTGACGAACGGTTTGATTCCGTCTGTTCCGAGGTACGGGTTTACGGTGATAAAATCCGTATTGAAACCGCGGCATTCATTGCTTCCAACTTTTACACTTCCGATATGTCCAACTGCATATGCGGAGGAAGTGGATCCGATATCGCCTCTCTTTACATCTCCGATCACAAGGAGTCCCTTGTTCTGGCAGTATTCGATCGTGCGGGCATATATTTTAAGACCCTCAATGCCAAACTGCTCATACATTGCAATCTGCGGTTTCACTGAGGGAATCAAATCATAAGTGTTATCAATAATTTCTTTATTAAACTGCCATACAGCCTCGGCAGCTCCTTCCATGGTCTCGCCGAAGTCCTTAAATGCTCTCTGGACAATATGGTTCGGGATATAACCTAACATAGGGTCAAGACCGACGCAGATCGGTGCCTTTGTCTTCTGAATCTTCTGTATGAGCTGACTGATCATAGTTTCCTCCTCCGATGTAGTTGCGTTTCTACAACACCTTATTCTTTCCAATTTTAGCATATGGTGTTTCCGGTTTCAAGTAGAAATATAGAGGTTGGGAAAATTTCTGCAATTTGAGGAGAATCGGGGAATATTGTGACAGATGGGGAGGAGGCCGATGGAGCTGGTCTCCCCTCTTATACTACTTCCCAATGTCCTTTATGGCTGGTACCGACACGTTTGATAATGTTCTGCTGCCTCATCCTATTTACATGATATTTTACCCTGTTGATTTTCCAACCTAATTTTTCTGCAATCTCTTTCTGAGTCATGTCTGGATCCTGGCTTATTATCTGCAAAATAGTTTTGGCCTCTTGGCTTAGTTTCGTTTGGGTGGTACTTTGGGTGGTATCTTGGGCGGTTTGGGTGGTGTCATGCACAGTTTGGGTGGTACTTTGGGTGGCTTGGATATTACCTTGGGTGGCTTGGGTGCCACTTTGGATATTTTCTTCCGCACATCTTATCACTGTATCTTCCGTATTCCGATAAAGATTAATACGGAACCCGATCTCTAAATCCTGAAACTCTGGCTCCCGCAGTCCATACTCTTTCATCGCCTCCAACAATTTCGGAATCCCACTGCCCCATGCTTCAATCAGATTCATGTATGAAAAAGCATGTGCCAATGCACGATTTCGAATTTTAGAGTATCCCTCTCTCATTTTATCCAATGTCACACCTGGCATCAAACCGCCCGGAGAGGTGATCTCCAACCGATCATCATAAATCGCCACCTGGATATGTGAACTTTGTAAATAGCTACAGTTCATCACAGCATTAATAATCAACTCACGAATACTGTCCGGCGGTAATTCATAAATATCTTTCCGATAAATTCCCTCAAGTTTTGCGCCTAAATGAATATTTCTCAATACAAACTGGAACGAATCATCGATCTGCTGCCATAATGGACCGCTATACTCACGCTTGTCCACAAATACAGCACGTGTTTTTCCTTTGAACATTCCACATTGGATATGTGACAAGAATTCATCCTTTCCCAACAGGAAAACATATCCATTTGTAGGATGTATATTTCCATCTTCTGCTTCTGCCAGTAGTCCCCAACTGAGCAGTACATTCTTTGTTATATCCTTAACCGCTTCTTTCTGCGTCTTTGACTTTCCATTCGCAATAGCTACTTCTTTCATCTGCCTGCACAGTTCTGCAATCTCTTCATCTGTGACTGTCAAATCTCTGCGAATAACCTTGTCATAGGATCGTCCCTCATCCTCATAATACATTTCAGCTGTTAGGTCACGTCCAGCAGGACGGGATGTCCCAGAAACCCGGATATAAGTGCCATCCTTAATTCCCATGGACTTGATATAATACGGTCTCTGTTTTCCCGGGCTGATCTCAGCAATAATGATCGTCTTATCCTCAATCGTCTGTAAGTAAACATCTGGAATAACGACCGGTTCACAGCTGTCCGATATTGCTGTAGTAATCGCATCAATCTCCGAAAAGACATTTTCCTTAGGAATACCGACTACCTCACGAGTATCATCATCAACACCAAATACAATGCGTCCACCCTCTCCATTTGAGAAGGCAATAACTGTTTTCATGTATTTTATACTATCCTTCGGTCTCTGGACTTTAAACTCTACATTTTTTGATTCACCTGCTAAGATTTCTTCAATAGTCAATAAATTCACCTCCACTCAGTTTCTACTATATTTCGCAATTATTTTCCATTTCCATATGGTGTCTTCGTTTCCGCAACCATCGATAATGTATCCCGACTATTAAAATCGTAAGTTACTATCTTTTGCTCCGGCTCAGTAAATGTAGATGAGCCACCAATTCCAAAATATTTTTCAAAGAATTGTTTCAATTTGTCAATAACGCCCTGCTTCTTCTTTGCTCTTCCACCGCCGCCGAAACGAGATATTGGCGGCATAAGCCTATCTATATCCGTTCCCGCCGTCTTGATCTCTCCATCCCGGAATGCATTCTCCATAAATTTTCTGGTATCTTCCGGTTTCAGGCGTTCTTCCGCAATAATATTATCGAGGTCATGATCTCGCTGCTCTACCACATAGCTATGCCACTCATTCATAACATCATCCACATCATTGATTCCCGCTATAAAGGTTTCAATGAGCTGTTTCTTACTGCGCAGTTCCGGACTGGCGTCAATTGCCTTGTTGATGGTTATCAATACTTCTTTATCCTCGCAATGGGTATCATGATACTTCTTCACAAGCATCAGAATATAATCAATATTGATTTCTATCTGACGAATCAGTTCAATCTCAAATACCACATCATCTGTAATATCCGTACTTTCCTGCCGCTTGCGTTTCCACTCATCGCGCAGATCCTGATAACGACCAAGATAATCCTGCAGATCACGCTCAGTAATCAATTCTTTCTCTTTAAATTCATCAAATGAAATCAAAAGATTTCTCATTCGGAGAATTGCCCCAAACAAGGCAATAAACTCTTTTTGATTTTGTTCCCCGATGATCTGGGGTTCTGACAGTGGAAACTTATCATTCAGTTCTTCCACCATATCCACATATCCCGGCATCGGTTTGCCATCTACCGATTCATATCCATAATAATAATCCTTAAAGCTCTGCAGAAGAACAATGCCTCCTGCATTCTTGTCCCCAAACAGGGAAATGGCACTGTCCACCCGCTTTTGCAGATTGCGAAAGCATACAATATTTCCAAAGGTTTTAATAGAATTCAAAATGCGGTTTGTTCGCGAGAATGCCTGTATTAATCCATGCATTTTCAAATTCTTATCCACCCACAAAGTATTCATGGTTGTCGCATCGAAACCAGTAAGAAACATATTTACTACAATCAGAATATCCAATTCCTTATTCTTCATACGAAGAGACACATCTTTATAGTAATTCTGGAATTTATCACTTGAAGTGTCATAATTTGTATGGAACATCTGATTATAATCTTCTATTGCCTCTTCCAAAAAATCTCTGGACGGCTGATCAAGTGCAGAAGTATCTTCGGAGTTTTCCTCATCCAGAATGCCATCCGATTCTTCCTCATTTGCGCCATAGCTGAAAATAGTCGCAACACGTAATTTCTTAGTCGGATCTGCTGACATCTGCTTTTTGAATTCCTGATAATACAGCTTTGCCATCTGGACACTTGATACAGCAAAAATAGAATTAAAGCCACTGATTCTCTGTTTCTGCTTGATTTCCTCTACTTCGTCCCTTTTAGCTGAAGCAACCTCTGCAATGTTCGTAAGTGTGTTGTATATGTATGTTTTATCTCCACGATATGTCTTCTGGTCAAAATGTTCCAGTATATACTGTGTCACAATATGAATACGCTCAGGAGCCATCATAACCTTTTCCCTATTGATGTCCCATACCATCTCATCCATGATTTCTTCCTCAGCATCCATCGTTTTAATATAATCGACACGGAACGGGAGAACATTTTTATCATTAATCGCATCCACGATCGTATAACTGTGAAGCTGATCGCCAAAAGTCTGTCCTGTTGTGAAAAATTCTGGATTCTTCGCTCTGCCGGAATTGACCGAGAATATTGGCGTTCCTGTGAATCCAAATAAATGATATTTCTTGAAATTCTTTACAATGGCCGTATGCATGTCGCCAAACTGACTGCGGTGACACTCATCAAAAATGATGACAATATGCTTCGTGTACACTTCATGCCCCGGATTTTTCTTTATGAATGTAGCTAATTTCTGGATTGTAGTAATAATAATATGGGCATCCGGGTCTTCAAGCTGACGTTTTAATACAACGGTTGAAGTATTGCTGTTTGCAGCTCCTTTTTCAAAACGGTCATATTCCTTCATGGTCTGGTAATCCAGATCCTTACGATCAACCACGAACAATACTTTATCAATATACGACAATTTTGACGCCAGTCTTGCTGTCTTAAAAGAAGTGAGTGTTTTTCCTGATCCTGTGGTATGCCAGATATAACCTCCACCTTCAACACTGCCATACTTTTTATAATTATTAGCAATTTCAATGCGATTGAGAATTCTCTCTGTAGCCGTGATCTGGTATGGACGCATAACCATCAGCATGTCCTCAGATGTAAAAATACAATACTTTGTGAGGATATTGAGAATCGTATGTTTCGCAAAAAATGTCTTGGTAAAATCAATGAGATCAGGGATCACTCGATTATTAGCATCGGCCCAGAAACAAGTAAATTCAAAACTGTTGCTCGTCTTTGTCTTACTGGCACCACGTTTTTCATGTTCCTTTTCTGCATTTCGTCTGGTACTGTTGGAATAATACTTTGTATTTGTTCCATTTGAAATTACGAAAATCTGAATATACTCGTATAATCCACAACCCGTCCAGAAAGAATCCCTCTGATATCGATTGATTTGGTTAAACGCCTCTCGAATAGCAACACCTCTGCGTTTCAGTTCGATATGTACGAGCGGCAGGCCATTCACCAGTACCGTAACATCATAGCGGTTGTCATGCTTTGCACCATCTTCTGTACCGATCACATATTGATTGATGACCTGCAGTCTGTTGTTATGAATATTCTTTTTATCTATGAGCGTGATGTTCTTGGAAGAACCATCATCACGAGTCAGTACCTGAACATTATCCTCCTGTATCTTTCGGGTCTTTTCCACGATATGCTCATTTGGATTAGCAACAGCATTTTTGAAAAAATCTTCCCATTCTGTGTCAGAAAATCGATAATTATTCAGTTCTTCTAACTTTTTACGGAGATTTGCAATCAAATCTTTCTCCGTGTGAATAGGCAGATATTCATAGCCCTGCTCACACAACAAACGAGTAAACCCCTGTTCCAATTCCGCTTCACTCTGATAACTGTCAGAGCGCTTCTTGACTGGTTCATATTCTGCGACAACAGTATTTTCTGATGTCTCCGCTACAATATTAAAGTATGGCACATGATCGCCTCCTTATCTTTGTAATTCTTTAAAAGATAACAGCTTGTCTCTGTAATATTCATATTGCTTTTGACGTGCCTCGATTTCAGCTGGAAGACCCGCGGTCAGGTCATTGCAGAGATTATCAAAACGGTTGAGTATAGAAATAATTCTCTTTTGTTCTTCCAAAGACGGTACGCAAATCTTAGCTCGGCTAATATTATCATTATAAAGTCTTGCAATTGTTCCTCCCGTGGACACCGCCCAAGGTTGAAGTTGATAGCAATATAATAAATATTGATTTAGAGCAATGCTTTCATCGTTCGCAATCCATACAATATTTGAATCCTGATAATATGCATCCTCGCCATCATACACAATAGTTTTCCCTATTGTTCCGGCTGCAGAAATTAAAATATCCCCCTTATTTGGATATGAATATGTATTTCGATATTCTTCGAATTTTTGCTTGGTAATATATGCATCCGGTTGCTTTCCAAATGTTCCAATTTTGTAAAATGGAACATCGCCATCAGAGCTTGTTTCCGCTTTCATTATACGTTTACACATGGATACCTTGCCAACACTCCCTAATTCAATTCGCACATACCCAAACACATATTGAATGAGCTTAATTGCATTCAGCTCTGTCTGTCTGTCTGTCTGTCTGTCTGTCTGTCTGTCTGTCTGTCTGTCTGTCTGTCTGTCTGTCTGTCATAATCGTGCTGCCCATTTCAGTGAATGTCAAGAGCAAATCTCGATAATATTCATATTGTTTTTGACGCGCTTCAATTTCTGCTGGCAAACCAATATTTAAATCTGTACAGATAGATTCAAAATTATCAAGTACATTAACAAGTCTTTTTTGCACATCCATTGATGGAATAGGAACAGGAAATTGATTTAGCATTGGTCTCCGAATAGATGCCACAGAACCCTGAAACATAGTTTTCTGGATATATGGCAAAAATGCTGATCTCATATAGTGAAAATAGTATCGTGGTAATACATCTGGCGTATTTATATGAATTCTGTATGCTCTTTGATGCAAAGCATATTTTCCTTCAACATAATGAAATACCTTCCCCACACCGACTCCATCACCAGCTGTAATAATAGCTGTCTCATCATATTCATATTCATTTTTTCGCAACGGTTCCTGTGAACGAACATAAAAAGGATACTTTCCCTCTTCAAGACCTTCATTAGTGTTACTACTGCCAGTACTAATATCAGCAATATCAGCTAATGAAACCATTTTAATACTGTTATCAAATGTCAGTAGTCTATTACGATAAAATTCATACTGTTTCTTCCGAGCTGTAAGCTCGGCTGTAAGCTCGGCTGTAAGGAACGTGAAAGAGTCCAGCACGCGGACTATTTCACGTTGTACCTCCAGAGGAGGTACAGGGAGATTATACTTCATAACAGCCTCTTTATCACCTCTTGGCATTTTAGCCCCCTTTGAATTTTGTACATCGTATAAGAAAAATTTATCTGAGGACATTACATAATACAAGAATTCGGGAGTGATTTGAGTTCTATCATTAATTTGAATCGCTAATACATCTCCATTTGTCCCCCCAGCACAATCTGACAACCATATTTTTTTCAAATATGGGCGAATATTACCTATCAGAATATCCCCTTTTTCAAACTGAATTACTTTTCCATTGTTTGGCACGCTACTAGAAATCGTTTTCCCCTGTTTATTTTGAAGTAGATTTTCAACCCCTACATAGGTATTTTCATTGATTTCCGTAGCGTTAATCCTTTTTTTTGCATAATGCGCTATTTCGTTCAGTTCCTTATATTCCACGCCATTTGGGCAAAACTTTTCTATCAACTCTGCTAATTTACTCATCGCATCATCCCCATTATTTGTTTATATGAATAATCTTCACCTTGTTTACGCAGTGAATATTCATCACTCATTATATACGTGTCATCATAATTGATCTTTGCAATTGGTGAAAAATAGTGACCATATCCCTTTAATACTGGCCTAAAATCACTTGTAACAGCACAAGTCACCTTTGTCGTGTTTTTTCCTTTATAATCTCCTAAACGTAATGCAACTTCACGAAGTGAAAGTTTTTTAAACCCTTGTTCAAAAAATAAAAAGCAAATACCTCCTGCTCTGGCTTCTGAATGATACGCAAGACAATCTGGTTTTTCACGTTCTATTCTATTGATAAACTCTTTTTCGTGATTTGTTAGTTCTTCGTGATTTCCAACCTTTTTCAAAATCTTGTCAAAGCCAAAATGGATACCATCTATTATCCGAATATTTTCGACTGGATAAATTGTAGGGATAAAGCTACTTCCGTCATCATATGCCCAAAATGTCAGAATATTATTACCAGCTTTCCACTTTTTTATCTCTGCTCTCGCCGTTTGAGAACTATCCGCCCAATATGATAGTTTTTGTCCTGGAAAGAGATTCGAATACCTATTATCTTTTCTACTTACTCTAAGGTTTCCACAGTGAAGTTCACTTACCGTTTTCCCATAATAGGTGCCTTTAAATTCAAGACATCTAAAAAAGTTAAAATCATGCGATTCTATTATTGGCAACTCCTTATGTTTCCATATGTCCATGCCCCAATACTGGTTTGGAAAAAGTTCTCCCATAAAATCACACCTCGATTTCTGCAATAATTCTATCAATCTCATCACGAAGCACCTGTTCACGAGCAACAATTTCTTTAATTTCAGCATTCAACTTCACAATATCAATTTTTTCTCTGGTATCCTCAGCTTCAACATATGTAGATACCGATAGATTATAATCATTGCCGGATACTTCCTCATAACTTGCCAGATGTGCAAAATGCTTTACTTCTTCCCTCTTTGCAAACGCATCTACAATATGCTCAATATTCTCTGGTGTCAGTTTATTATTGTTGGTAACCTTCACGCACTCATTTGTAGCATCAATAAATAACGTCTTATTATCTGTCTTATTCTTCTTCATGACCATGATACAGGTTGCAATTGAAGTACCAAAGAACAGATTACTCGGCAGCTGAATGATACAATCCACATAGTTGTTATCAACTAAGTACTTGCGGATTTTCTGCTCTGCACCTCCGCGGTACATAATTCCCGGGAAACATACAATAGCGGCAGTTCCGTTGGAGGCAAGCCATGACAGACTATGCATAATAAACGCCATATCTGCTTTACTTTTCGGTGCTAAAACTCCCGCCGGTGCAAAACGTGGGTCATTGATCAGCAGTGGATTTTCCTCTCCCGCCCATTTGATCGAATATGGCGGATTGGACACGATCAGCTCAAATGGCTCATCATCCCAGTGTTGCGGACTAATCAAAGTGTCTTCACATGCAATGTTGAATTTATCGAATCCTACATCATGCAGGAACATATTAATGCGGCACAGGTTATAGGTTGTAATATTGATCTCTTGACCATAAAATCCGTTGCGGATTGCATCTTTGCCAAGAACTTTCTCTGCTTTTAAAAGCAACGAACCCGAGCCACACGCCGGATCATATACTTTATTGATTTCTGTTTTTCCTACCGTTCCAAGCCGTGTAAGCAATTCTGATACATCCGCTGGAGTGAAGAACTCTCCGCCAGATTTTCCGGCATTTGATGCATACATCATCATCAAGTACTCATACGCATCACCAAACGCATCAATGGAGTGGTCTTTCACATCTCCCAGTTTCATTTCACCCACACCATTCAGTAATTTCACAAGCTTTTCATTACGTTTTGCAACCGTAGAACCCAATTTATTGCTGTTCACATCATAGTCATCAAACAGTCCGGCAAAATCACTCTCCGCCTCACTGCCTTTCGCAGATTCCTCGATATGACGGAATACCCGTTCCAATGTTTCATTTAAATTCTCGTCATCTGCGGCATTGGCCCGAACATTGCAGAACAGTTCGCTCGGCAGAATGAAAAATCCTTTTTCTTCTACAAGTCCCTCTCTTGCTTCCTCCGCATTTTCATCTGCCATTTTTGCAAAGTCAAAATCGGTATTGCCTGCATCGATCTCACCGCTATTTACATAATTACACAGATTCTCTGAAATATAACGATAAAACATCGTACCCAGAACATAATTTTTGAAGTCCCATCCATCAACTGCTCCGCGCAGTTCATCCGCGATTGCCCATATTGCACGATGCAGCTCATCACGTTCCTGTTCTTTTTTTGTATCAATCATTCCCTCTTCCTCCATTATCCTCTGGTACAAATTCCAAAATATCATCCACTCCACAATTTAAAACACGGCACATGCTTTCCACGCTTTCCAAAGAAATATATCCGTTTCGTTTCAAACGTGTGATAATATTAGCCGAAAAGCCAGCCTCCTGTTGAAGCTGCGCATTCGTCATATCTTTTTCTATTAACAAATGGAATAATTTTTTATAACTGACTGCCATACCATATCCTCCATTATTTTGTTAGCAGGTATATGTAAATATTATCACGACATCGTGAGTTTTTCAACGACCACGAGTTAAAAACAGCCACTTGAATTTTCATATTCAACCAAACTGGTTGTTGATCTATTATCTCGAAAATGATTTACTTTTACCAACACTTGCATGTATGGAAACTTATAGTGATTTATTTCAGAAATAAAGAAAAATAAAGCAGCGTTTACATCCGTACAAATCGTCCTCAAGTTGAGGACGATTTGCCGTATATGACTTTCCGAAATAAGTATACATAAAAGCGGCACCCAGTATTTACACCAGATGCCGCATCCTGTTATTTTCTATTTTCTTCCCTCAACTATGAAACACAATCGTACAGACATACTCCCCATTCTTATAATCCTTCTTAGCAAACTGCTCCTCCACCAGCGTCTCCATGTTCATCCAGTATTCCTCAGCAGCCAACATGATATGGGACAGCATGATTCCCATGTTGAACTCTTTTAATGCCTTTGCTCCTTTTCGGGAGAAAGGAGCGGTCTTTTTCATGAAGATGTAGAGGCGGTCGGAGTAAACGACGAATCGCCAGGGCTGGGAGTTGAAGGAAGACGGGGCGAGGCGGGCGGCGCGGAGGAGCGACTTTACCTGTTCTCCCGGTTCATCCTTGAAGGCACAGAGAGCTGCCAGGGAGTTTCTGTGGGCCATGGACGAATCGCGGAACGGCTTTGCGGATGCCTTGCCGAAGGCGATGACGAGAAAGCGCTTCAGTCCGTCTTTTTTATCCTCCCCTGCTTTTGTCGCGCCGAGATAGCAGGTTCCGAGTTCCTTTGATGTAAGGTAGAGGACTGCCTGCTCTGCTGCGTACCCGGCATTTCGCATGGAAAGGCGGTCGTCACCGCAATATACCGCAAGGTAATACGGCGCTTCCGTCTTCCAGAGTCCGTGGACTTTCAGCTTTTTGTCGGTGTTGTCCACGATCTCAAATTCTACCGGCTTTTCCTCATCTAAAAGCGCTACGGTTTTCAAATACCGTTTCAACGCTTCCAATCTCTCCGGCTCAATCTTTTCCATCCGGTATTCTCTGACGGAACACCGGTTAAAAATTGCCTCATAAATACTCATAACTACTCGCCTCTTCCCCTCATGCCGAATCTCTATCTCTTGATCGGCAAACACTGAACTCTGATTTCATAATTGATAAGCTCTGGCCCGCACTGCATTGGCACGGGCCAGAATCGCTTTTTCCAAACTTATTTTTTTACGCCAGCTCTTCCATCTCATCCAGCAGATCTTTAAACACCTTCACAGCCTCATTCACAACCTCCGGCTCTTCCATGTCAAGACCTACAAGCTTCAGTAATTCCACCGGTGTCCTGGAACAACCGCCTTTTAAGAAGCGGAAATAGCCTTCCTTCGTCTCCGGGTCGCCTGCCAGGATCCGTTTCGCGATGGCCATCGCCGCCGAAAATCCGGTGGCGTACTGGTACACATAAAACTGCATGTAAAAGTGCGGGATCCGCTCCCACTCGTGGTCGATGTCGGAGTCGATCACGGTCTCTTTCCCATAATACTCCGAATTCAGCTCATGGTAAAGACCACAGAGCAAATCTTTTGTGAGCGGGGTTCCATTCCAGGAAAGCTTATAAGTCTCCCACTCGAACTCCGCGAACAGGGCCTGACGGAAAAGTGTCGTGCGGAACCGTTCCGCAAGCTGGTTCACCAGATAAAACTTCTCTTTTCTGTCCTTTGCCTCGTTGATCATGTAGTTTAAGAGCAGAATCTCATTGCAAGTGGAGGCCACCTCAGCCACAAAGATCCTGTATCCGGCATAGGTATAGCTCTGGTTCTCGTTGGAATACCAGGAGTGAATGGAATGCCCCATCTCATGGGCCAGCGTGAGGACAGAATTCAATGTCCCATCAAAGCTCATCAGCACATACGGGTGAACGCCGTAAGCGCTGTTGGAGTACGCGCCGCTTCTTTTTCCCTCGTTCTCATAGACGTCGATCCAGCGGTTCTCAAATCCTGTTCTCAGGAGATTCAGATACTCCTCTCCTAACGGCTTCAACGCCTTTAAGATCAGCTCCTGCGCCTCCTTGTAAGTGTAGGTCTTCTCATAATCTTCCGTCAGCGGCACATAGAGATCATACATGTGGAGCTCAGAGACATTCATATAGCTCTTTCTGAATTTCATGTACCGGTGCATCAGCGGCAGAGCGTTATGGACGGACTCGATCAGGTTGTCGTAAACCTTTTCCGGGATCTCATTCCCCGCCAGGTACATGGCTCTTGCGGACGGATATTTTCTCATTCTCGCATAGAAATTTCCCTGCTTGACATTTCCCTCATAATTCGCAGCCACGGTGTTCGCAAACTGGCGGTAAGAAGCATACAGGGAGTGGAACGCCGCCTCGCGGACATCTCTGTCCCTGCTCTCGATAAGTTTTCCGTATCTCGCATGGGTCACATCCACAAGCTCTCCGTTTTCATCCTTCACCGGCTCAAATTTCAGATCCGCGTTGTTGAACAGGGCAAACACCGATGACGGAGTTCCGGAGATCTCAGAAGCCGCAGCTAAGATCGCCTCCTCCTTCTCCGATAACATGTGGGCCTTTTTCTCCAGCAACCGTTCCAGCTGCTTCTTATAGTGGGCAAGCTCCGGAGATGCAAGAAATCCTGCCATCTTCTCATCCGGGATACTTAAGATCTCCGGGTCTGCGAAGGAAGATGCCGCCATTGCCTTCACGGCCAGGGACCGGACTCTCGACACAAGCGCCTGATTTTCGCTGACCGAGGTATCCTGATCCCGCTTCTGCATTGCGTAAGCAGAAAGCAGGGAAAGCGTCTCGTCCACTGACTCATCATATGTCAGATAGTTCTTCAGGTATTCCGCGGAGTTTCCAAGTTTTTCCCGGTATGCCTCATACTCCTGGATCCGCTCCTCCACACCGTCCATGAGTTCCTCGAACTTTTCCGGTGATTCGATCATGTCCTCCAGTTTCCAGGTATCCTGTTCTTCGATCTCTGAACGTTTCTTTACACTCTCAGCCATGGCTTTCTCTCCTTCTTAAATCAGATCTTTTTCATGATCTA
Organism: Clostridium sp. MCC328; assembly: GCF_018785465.1. Taxonomy (NCBI): domain Bacteria; kingdom Bacillati; phylum Bacillota; class Clostridia; order Eubacteriales; family Clostridiaceae; genus Clostridium; species Clostridium sp. MCC328. The sequence goes on along the minus strand of NZ_WQPW01000018.1, from coordinate 165,514 downwards.
ATTTTTGCACAATCCCGCGCAAAAATCCATCCCATTTTTAATTTTTTCTCAAATTATTGCGTGTCCCCCCACTCCGTTCATCACGAAGCAAAGGTCATGAATGTTCACCAGTGACAGAATTCAATGTTGGTATATTTCGTTTATAAAAGAATGTGCCCTGATACATTGATTTGCCCCGCACAGCCACGTACAGCAGCTTACACATTTGCGCAGGTTCATGCATTCAGGACACATTTCTCCATTTATTGGTCGGACCAATGCAGCTATAAAAATACGTCTAACGATCAGATCAATCCCGACATGATCGGCACGCTCACAACCGTCATAAGTCCTGCTACCGCGATAGACAGGCTGCTCATGGCACCTTCCACTTCACCAAGCTCCAGGGCCTTTGCTGTTCCAATAGCATGGGCGGATGTTCCCAGTGCCAGGCCTTTCGCGATCGGCTCCTTGATTCCGATGAGCTTGAACCAGCCGTCCGCAACGATATTTCCAAGAATTCCTGTGATGATGATGCTCACGATGGTCATGGTCACGATCCCACCTGCTTCCTCAGATACGCCCATTCCGATCGCTGTGGTGATGGACTTCGGAAGCAGGGATACATAGTGCACATGTTCCAGCTTAAAGACCATGGACATCACATAGACGCTGACAACGCTTCCGATGACACCCGCGGTGATCGCCGTCGCAACAGCCGTCAAGTTTCTCTTCAACAGTTCCAGCTGCTTGTAAAGCGGGATCGCAAGGCATACCGTCGCCGGGGTCAGAAAATAGCTGATATAGGACGCTCCCTCATTATAATCCGTGTAGGTGATCCCCGTGGCCTTTAAAAACGCGATTACGAGAATGATCGCCACAAGCAGCGGATTTAACACCGGCCAGCCGAATTTCTTCTTTAATTCCATACCGATCAGGTATGCGAAAAGACTGACAAATACTCCAAAATATAACGGCATCTCTATTTCTCCCCTTTCTTCTGTCTCTTGATGATCCACTCTGCCGTTACTCCGGTGATGGACATGACGATGAATGTGGTCACGAAGGTAATGATGAGCATCGGGATCATGACAGCCTTCAGCTCTTCGATCTTATCAATAATTCCCACAGCCGCCGGGATAAACATCACCGGCATCAGATCCAGAAGCAGGTTTCCCGTAACTTCCACGTCAGAGAGCTTAATGATTCCGCTGCACAGACCGCCAAGAAGAATGAACAGACCATATACTCCGGCAGGTACCGGAAGCGGAATGAACTTATTTAAGAGTTCTCCGACCATTGTGATCCCGAAGATGATCACAATTTCCTTCACGTACTTCATAATGTTTCCTCCTCATTTTGTTGTCTCACGCAAAGACTAGCAACCATTTTAGCACCGCTTATGCGGAACGGCAATAGAAAAAAGCACGGAATTTTTCTTGAATTGGTCGATTTTTCTGTATATACTTATGTTCATGATATTGGAGACAAAAAGCTTTTACTCTCTCCGATACAGGATCACTCCGCACTGCGTGCTCTGGCAATCCGCAAAGCATTCCACTGCCCGGAATCAGTATGGTATTCCAGTAAATGACTTTCGGAAATTTTCCGGCTTTTTTCAGGAGGATTTTTTTATGAAATTACACAGGGTCCATTCCCTTGATTCTTCCCAGATCAGACAGCTCCAAACCATGGTAAATAAATGCACCGATTCTGACAGAACCAGACTTTCGTTCCCGTTTGATGAGGCTGATCTCTTTCTCTATTTTGAACACGACGGTTCCATCGTCTCCGCCATCGCTTTTATCCCTATAGAGGGCCTGCTCTATGAATGCTCTGCCTTCACGGATCCGAAGTTTCGCGGTCATGGACTCTTTTCTGGGCTTCTGGATGCGGGAATCGATGAACTTCCGGAAGATTCGGAGTTGATTTTTTATGCGGATAAGAGAAATTCTGCCGCTGCTGCCGTTCTGGAGGCGATCGGAGCAGAAATGAATTCCGAAGAACATATGATGAAGCTACTGCCAGAAAACTTTTCCATCACTGACTGCCGCTCCAGCCAGACAGGATCCGATGTCAGTGCCCTTGATTTAATTGCTGATATTCACTCGGAATGTCTGAATCTTGACGGCGCTCTGACTCTCCGCTTTCACTCTGACCACGCCGTTATCAACTTCTCCGTCTTCCCTTCCCACTACTACCTCTATGGCTTTGAAGTGGAAGAATCCTGCCGCGGTAAGGGATATGGGACAAAGTTTTTAAGTACAGTACTTGCACAGTTGCTGAACGGTAACGCAGCCGCCATCGAGCATTCACCACTTTCGCCGGAAACTTCGTACCATATTTCAGACGTGAGAAGCGCAGGTGCCGCTGCTGACAATACTGCCCCACGCCCGGTCCTTCTCCAAGTATCCGGCGGCAACGCCCCGGCTCTCACCCTGTACAAAAAAACAGGGTTCCGTATCACCGAAACCCTGTGCTGCTATCTCTATTAAGTTATACCTTATCGGGACTGCTGTGGACTTTACGCTTCCGAAGTCCCCGAACCGCTCCTTACATCGGATCCTTATCGAACTGGAGCAGATTTTCCTTACTCTCCCGGTCCTCGATCTTCCGGCGGAGCGACAGCATCTTTAGATCTGTCTGCGCGATCACCTCAGCGCATTCCTTCAGCTCTTCACTGATCTCACTTGCATCTTCCACATCTTTCTTATACTTCATCTGGTGGTCCAGACTAGCCCAGAAATCCATCGCGATGGTCCGGATCTGGACCTCCACGCGCATATTTTCTTTCCGGTCGGAAAAGAATACCGGAACTTCGATGATCATATGGTAACTGCGGTATCCGTTGACCTTCGGGCATCGGATATAATCCTTTACCATAAGGACATTGATATCATCCTGGCGTGCTAACATCTCAGCCACCGTATAGATATCGTCCACGAAGGAACAGATCACGCGGATCCCCGCCACATCGTAAAGGTTCTCCCGTACCGATTTTACGGAGATCGGGAAACCGCGGCGGTGAAGCTTCTCAATAATACTCTCCGGCTTCTTCACTCTGGATTTGATCATCTGGATCGGGTTTCTCTGATTCCGGATCGCCAGATCATCGTTCAATACCTCTAATTTCGTCTTCACTTCCCGGATCGCACATGTGTAACGCATATTCAATTCCCGGAACTGACGTGCCTCATTTAAAAAACTCTCCGGGATCTCGATCGTTCCCGGCGCGTTGACAGCAGACTGATACAGTTCGCCGTTTGGGTTCATACTGATGTTCATTGGTAGCTTCCTGCACTTTCCTGATTTTATTTATACCGGCAGATCTTGTCCAGATATCTGCCGCCATGCCGCGAAAAGCTGCTTTGCTTCCGCCCTGCAAGATTTTCATAATTACGCGTAACTGTTCAGTACCCTCACAGTTACGCGCAAAAATCCATTCCAAATCGGCTGCGCCGATAGGATTTTTGCCTTCCAGCCTAATTTTTCTTACGGTCAGCGCAGTAAATGCGCAGACCTACTGAACAGTTACAATTATTCTATATTATACATGAAATTCTCACATATGACAATGGGAAAATATAGGGCGTTTTATACAATACGTCCAAAAACATTGGCTGAAATGCTTCCTCTTTCCTTTACTTTCCTCCTGTTCCATGCTATGATAGCAATAGAATAATTTCAGTTATATCCGAAAAAATTTTTCGTGAATTCAGGAGGAAATGTAAATGAAAACACTTGGCTACTACAACGGCAAATTCGGGCCTCTGGAAGAGATGACCGTTCCGATGAACGACCGCGCATGTTACTTCGGAGACGGAGTATACGAGGCAACGCTGGCAAGAAATGGAAAGATCTTCGCCCTGAAAGATCATCTGGATCGTTTTTTCAACAGCGCAGGTCTGATCAAGATCGATATTCCCTATACTAAAGACGAGCTGGCAGCAATTCTCTATGATATGCTGGCAAAGATGGACGATAAGGATATCTTCATCTACTGGCAGATGACCCGGGGAACCGGTATCCGTCAGCACCAGTTCCCGGAAAAAGGAACAAAGCCGAATCTCTGGATCTTCATGAAACCTGGAAAACCGGCCGACTCCGGCAAACGCTTAAAGCTCACTGATATGGAGGATACGCGTTTCCTGCACTGCAATATCAAGACTCTGAACCTTCTTGTCAACGTCATGGCTGCAGAGAAAGCGGAGTCCCTCGGATGCGGCGAATGTGTCTTCCACCGCGGCGATATCGTCACTGAGTGCGCCCACAGCAACGTCTCCATCATCAAGGACGGCGTATTTAAGACCCACCCGACAGACCACTATATTTTACCGGGAATCACAAGAATGCACATCATCCAGATCTGCAAGGATAACGGAATCATCGTCGACGAGACACCATTTACCATGGCAGAACTCATGGATGCCGACGAGATCATTGTCTCCAGCTCCACAAAATTCTGCTCCCCGGCCTGCGAGATGAATGGCACTCCGATCGGAGGAAAGGCACCGGAGTTAGTGGATCTGATCCAGAAGAAGTATACGGAAAAATTTGAAAATGAGACCATGTAAATGATCAGGGGCTGCCGCTCAGCGATATTCACATATCACTGAGACGGCAGCCCCCATTTTTATCCGTAACTGTTCAGTACCCTCACAGTTACATACAAAAATCCATTTCAGATCGGCTACGCCGATGGGATTTTTACCTTCCAGCCCAAGTTTTCTTACGGTCAGCGCAGCAAGTGCGCAGACCTACTGAACAGTTACCCTTATCCATCTTTTCTCTGGAACACGCCTCCAATTCCAAGTTCCATCCGGTACTTGGCAACGGTTCTTCTCGATATCGGCATTCCTGCATCCTGTAAAAGACCCGCGAGCTGTTCATCGCTCCAGGGCTTTTTCTTATCCTCCGCCGCAACCAGTTCTTTCAGCTTTGTCTTTACTGTATTTCTGCTCACATCGCCGTTTCCGTCCGATGAGACGATTCCAGTCGTAAATAAGCTGCGGAACAGGACACATCCCGACGGCACTCTCAGATATTTGTCACGGATCGCGCGGCTGACCGTGGATTTGTGGATCTCCAGTACATCGCCGATATCCTCCAGTGTCATCGGTTTCAGCTGACCTTTTCCGAGGAAATAATCTTCTTGTCGTTTCAGGATTTCCCGTGTGATTCCCAAAATTGTTGTTCTGCGCTGCTCCACCGCGTTCATAATAAAGCGGGCTCTGCGCAGTTTATTCTCAAAATATGATTTTAATTCCTCATCCTGGGCGGTCTCCATCATATGAATGTAGAAATCGCTGACCTGGAGATTTCCAGTCCATTTATCATTCAGTTCGATGTTCCACTGCCCATCCTGAAACTCCAGGATCACATCCGGGAGAATATATTGGGCTTTCTCACCGCCGATCCCATTTAATGGGCGCGGATTTAAGTTCTTGATCACATGGATCAGTTTTCTCACCTCTGCTGAAGAGATTTTCAAGCCCCGCGAGATCGTGCTGATCTTTCCTTCCGCGATGTCTTGGAGATGGTTCCTTATTATGTCGGACAGGAGTTCTTCCTCGTCCATCCCACGAACCTGCATCAGAAGACATTCTTCAAGTCCTGACGCAAAGAGTCCCTGCGGCTCCAGCTCCTTCAACATAGAGAGAACTTCCTCCACCTGTTCTTCCGCAACTCCAAGATCTTTCGCAATATCTTTAGGCGGAATCATCAGATATCCACTCTGTTCCAGGGACTGGATACAGAAGTCCACGATCTTTCGTTCCGTCTCCCCGATCTGCTCCCACTGGAGCTGCGTATTCACAAGGTCTTCCAATGATTTCTCGCTGTCCTCAATCTCGTACAGCTCATTTTCCCTTCTCTCATCCCGGTCTGTACCATTGTAAAACCGTTCCGTCTCTTTATAGGTAATCGGCGCTGCTTCTTCTTTTCCCGATGTATATTCCACCAGCGGATTTTCGATCTCCTCATTCTGCAGAAAATCCTTTAACTCCGTCATGGACATTGCCAGAATATTCAGAGACTCTACCTGAAGCTGCGAAAGCTGCTGCTTTGTCTGCAATGAAATTCCTGTCTTTATCTCCATGTCTCTTTACTCCACTCCGTTCTTCTCACAAAATTCTGCCAGACAGCATTTGTCACAGTACGGTTTCGTCCGCGCTGTACAGACAGCCCGGCCATGTTCTACAAGTCTGTGGCAGAAATCATTGCCCTCTTCCGGCGGGATGATCTTCCAGAGAGCCATCTCCACTTTTTTCGGCTCCTTGATCCCGTCCACAAGACCGATCCGGTTCGTCAGGCGGATACAGTGGGTATCAGTGACGATCGCCGGTTTCCCGAATACATCCCCCATAATAAGGTTTGCACTCTTTCTTCCAACGCCCGGAAGCTTTAAGAGGGCATCGAAATCGTCCGGTACGTTTCCGTGATACTGCTCGTAAAGAATCTTCATGCAGGCGCTGATGTCCCGGGCCTTGCTTCTTCCAAGGCCGCAGGGGCGGACGATCTCCTCGATCTCGTCCACATCTGCTTCCGCCAATGCCTTCACATCCGGAAACTTTTTGTAGAGATCCTGGACTACCACATTGACTCTGGCGTCGGTACACTGAGCCGCAAGACGGACACTGACTAAAAGTTTCCACGCCTCGTTGTAATCCAGGGTGCAGCCGGCATCCGGGTATTCTTTTTTTAATGCCGCAATCACTTTTGCCGCAAGTTCCTTCTTTTCTTCAAGTGTTTTTTCCATATGTATGCTCCTGTATATTTCCTGCCTGTTTTCCCCGCATGTCCAAAATCAGCTGCCGTTTATGTTTTTCATAGACACCAGCCAAAATTTTCTTCGGCAGTTGTTCTAGAATTTGATGCTGTCCGCAATTTTCTGGCAGTCAGTTTTTCTGATTCAGCTGATCCAGCATGTCCTGGACCGTCATATATTCCACATGTTCCGGCATCTCGATCGTCACGCCGAACCGGTCATCCACTTCCGATATAAAGTATACGATCAGGAAGGAATCAAGCCCGAGATCACTGATCAGAAATGCGTCTTTTTTGATCGGTGTGTCGATGTACGCTTCCAGGATCTCTCCGAGAATTTTCAGTTCTTCCTGTTCTGTCAGATCATTTTTTTGAGGATCCATTTATCCACCTCCGTTTATGTGCTCCCAGGATCTGAAGATCCAGGAAGACGAAGTTACGTTCCTTTTAGTATAACGCTGAAATGTCTGGTTTACAATGATTTTCCTTTCAAAAAGATGCCGCATGCCAAATCGGCAAAATCCACTACCACTACTGTCCTGTACGGAATTTTCAGTTCAGAAAATTCCTACCCGTGTACAGTAATCTGCAATGCACACCAGTATGAAATTGCTTGCCGCCGCGAACATCTATGCCAGGCATATGGATGTGCCAAGACATATTTAGAACATGATTTTCCGAGATATAAAACTCGTTCCACTATAAGAAATCCCAGGTTCTGCTGTCCTGTCATAACTCCGATTTCTGTTAAAATTACTTCTCAAAATTTGAATATTTTGGAAAAAGGTATGGACGAAACATGATTTTTGTGAGAAAATGAAACGGGTATGATGTGATTTTTTTAACGAGCATTAAGAACCATATATTGAAAGGAGTCTCAACATGATTTATTCACATGAAGTAGAACAGATGTGCACGGTTGCGCAGGGCGTGAACCATGGCGCAGCTCCGATCCCGGAGGAAGCGAAATGGGTACAGTCTAAGGAAATCAAAGATATTTCCGGTCTGACACACGGTATTGGCTGGTGTGCTCCGCAGCAGGGTGCCTGTAAGCTGACCCTGAATGTAAAAGAGGGTATCATTCAGGAAGCACTTGTAGAAACCATCGGATGTTCCGGTATGACCCACTCCGCAGCTATGGCAGCAGAGATCCTTCCGGGCAGAACGATCCTCGAAGCATTAAACACAGACCTTGTCTGTGATGCGATCAATACAGCAATGAGAGAGCTCTTCCTCCAGATCGTTTACGGAAGAACTCAGAGCGCATTCTCCGAAGAAGGACTTCCGATCGGCGCAGGTCTTGAGGACCTCGGTAAAGGTCTCCGTTCCCAGGTTGGTACCATGTACGGTACTTTAAAGAAAGGACCGCGTTACCTTGAGATGGCTGAAGGCTATGTAACCGGTATCGCTCTTGACGCTGAGGACCAGATCATCGGTTACCAGTTCGTAAACCTTGGCAAGATGACTGACTTCATCAAAAAAGGCGACGATCCGACAACTGCTTACGAGAAGGCAAAAGGACAGTACGGCCGCGTAGCAGATGCAGTGAAGATCATTGATCCGCGTCAGGAGTAAAGTAAAATTTCACGCCTTGTGGGAAATTTTACGCTACGCAAACGGAGCAGCGCGGAGTTCGCGTTTCCCGTTTTCACAAAGAATAACTGACGTGACATTTCCGTGAGGTTTAATGGAAGAAGGAGAATAAAATGGCATTATTTGAATCCTATGAGAGAAGAATTGACAAGATCAATTCCGTATTAAACAGCTATGGCATCGCATCCATCGAAGAAGCTGAGAAGATCACAAAGGATGCTGGCCTTAACGTATATGATCAGGTAAAGAAGATCCAGCCGATCTGCTTTGAGAACGCATGCTGGGCTTACACGGTAGGCGCTGCGATCGCGATCAAGAAAGGCTGCCGCCGTGCCGCAGACGCTGCTGCTGCGATCGGTGAAGGTCTTCAGGCTTTCTGTATCCCGGGTTCCGTTGCTGACCAGCGAAAAGTAGGTCTTGGACATGGTAACCTCGGTAAGATGCTCCTTGAGGAAGAGACCGACTGCTTCTGCTTCCTCGCAGGACACGAATCCTTCGCTGCTGCTGAGGGCGCGATCGGTATCGCAGAGAAAGCAAACAAGGTTCGTAAAAAACCGCTCCGCGTTATCTTAAACGGTCTTGGAAAAGATGCGGCACAGATCATCTCCCGTATCAACGGCTTCACATATGTTGAGACAAAAATGAACTACTATACCGGCGAGGTTGAGGAAGTATTCCGCAAGTGCTATTCCGCTGATCCGGAAAGCCCGCGTGCAAAGGTAAACTGCTACGGTGCTAACGACGTAACAGAGGGCGTTGCGATCATGTGGAAAGAGGGCGTAGACGTTTCCATCACCGGTAACTCCACAAACCCGACACGTTTCCAGCATCCGGTTGCAGGTACATACAAGAAGGAATGCGTAGAAAAAGGCAAGAAGTACTTCTCCGTAGCATCCGGCGGCGGCACAGGCCGTACCCTTCACCCGGATAACATGGCAGCAGGTCCGGCTTCCTACGGTATGACAGATACCATGGGCCGTATGCACTCTGACGCACAGTTCGCAGGTTCCTCCTCCGTTCCGGCTCACGTTGAGATGATGGGTCTGATCGGTATGGGCAACAACCCGATGGTTGGTGCGACAGTTGCTGTTGCTGTTTCCGTACAGCAGGCTGCTGATGAAGGTAAGTTCTAAAAAATCCTTATTTTATGGGACTTTTAACTTAAATATAATATTTAGGGAGAGCATCGCTGCTCTCCCTTTCTTCATACATATTTTCACTCAAAAATCTATATTCAGGCCACATTCCGCGGTTCTTTATCCGCTTCCGCTGCTTTTCCTTTCAGCTCCTTCAAAATCCCAAGTACGATCACCGCTCCCAGCACAAATGTCAGAGCATCCGCCACCGGCTGGCACCACTGCAGCCCTCGGATTCCAAACCGGACCGGAAGAACGAACAGGGCCGGGATCAGGAACAGTCCCTGACGGCCTGCAGCGACGAAGGACGCCCGGAATCCGTATCCGATGGTCTGGGTCAGCATGTTGGACATAACGATCCAGGCGGAAAGCGGCAGGGTAAGGCACTGGAACCGCATCGCCCAGGTTCCAATCTCGATCACGTCAAGATCCTCCTTCCGGAACACCCGCATGATCTGCGGCGCGCCGATAAAGCTTACAACCGCCAGTGTCATCAGAAATACCGCTGAAACCTTCACACAGAACCAGAAGGACTCCAGCACACGGTCATACCGCTTCGCTCCGAAGTTGAATCCACACACCGGCTGGAAGCCCTGCCCGAATCCGATCATGGCGGAGCCGATAAACATCATGTAGCGGCTCACGATCGAAAGTGCCGCGATTGCCGCGTCCCCGAAGGGGTTTGCCGCAAGGTTTAATGCCGCAGTGGCAATACTTGCAACGCCCTGACGGCAGAGGGATGGGATTCCTCCGTGGAGGATCTCTCCGTAGAGTGAAAGGGAGAGTGTGATCTTTCCCGGCTTTAAATGGACACAATCTTTTCTTAATAAGCTCTGGAAAAACAGGATCCCGAAGCTGATGCACTGGCTTATCGCTGTTGCCAGCGCCGCGCCGGAAATTCCGAGGTCCAGACCGAAAATAAAGATCGGGTCTAAAATCATATTTAAGATTCCTCCGGTGGTGATCCCGATCATGGAGTAAACCGCCAGTCCCTGAAATCTTAAAAGGTTATTCATGGATAATGCTCCCGTCATCACCGGAGCCGCGATCAAAATGTATCTGGCATAATCCTTCGCATATGGCGCGATGGTATCGGTAGCTCCTAAAAGCCGCACCACCCGGTCAAGATTCGGCAGGCAGATCAGCGCAAACAGAAGTCCCACAAAAATTGCGGAGTAAAACCCCGTGGAGGCGATCCGCTCCGCTTTTTCCGTATCCCGGCTTCCGAGGACTCTCGATAGATAGTTTCCGCTTCCCATTCCAAGGGTAAATCCCAGGGCCTGGATCATGGACATCAGGGAATAGCTGACACCCACAGCGGCCGACGCGCTGGTGCTGATCTGGCTCACAAAAAAGGTGTCCGCCATGTTATAGATAGATGTCACCAGCATACTGATGATCGTTGGTACCGCAAGGCTCGGGATCAGCCGTGAAATCGGTGTCTCTGTCATTTTTATGTAGCGCTGTTCCTGGGTCATGGGACTGCTCATGTTCTTTTTCCTCCGTTTTCTCTATTTCCTATACCGAATTGCTCCGCACTGCGTGCTCCCACGTCTTCGCTTCGCTCCGGCCGGGTCCCAAGGTCAAAAATCCTCCTACAGGCAGGCTCGCGTCGGACTTCTGACCTTTTGCCCCCGGTATAAGCATAAAGAGCCGCCAGCGGAAGAATCCCCTTCCAACGGCAGCTCTCTATATAATTATGATTTACGCACCCGCAGCCGGACCACGTCAGCGGACCCGGTATACGGCCTGCTTTTTATTATTCTGCTTTCTTACCGCTCAGATACTCATGGATTCCGCGTGCTCCTGCTTTTCCTGCCTCCATGGCGAGAATTACGGTAGCGGCACCGGTTACGGCATCTCCGCCTGCGAATACACCCTCGCGGGATGTCTGGCCATTTGCCTCATCTGCAACGATGCATCTGTGCTTGTTGATCTCAAGTCCACCTGTTGTGGAGGAGATCAGCGGGTTCGGGGAAGTACCGAGAGCCATGATGACGGTATCGACATCGATGGTGTAGTCGGAACCTTCGATCTCTACCGGACGGCGTCTTCCGGATGCATCCGGCTCGCCGAGTTCCATCTTTCTTACAGTCATGCCCTTTACCCAGCCCTTTTCATCGGTCAGGATCTCCGTCGGGTTTGTTAAGAGGTTGAAGATGATTCCCTCTTCCTTTGCGTGGTGAACTTCCTCCGCTCTTGCCGGAAGCTCAGCCTCACTTCTTCTGTATACGATATGAACCTCCGCACCGAGACGGAGAGCGGTTCTCGCTGCATCCATCGCAACGTTTCCACCGCCGACAACAGCAACCTTCTTTCCTGCTGCGATCGGAGTATCGTAGTCATCGCGGAACGCCTTCATCAGGTTGCTTCTTGTGAGGTACTCGTTCGCGGAGAATACGCCGTTCGCGTTCTCACCCGGGATTCCCATGAATCTCGGAAGTCCGGCACCGGAACCGATGAAGACTGCCTTGTAGCCCTCCTCGTCCATCAGCTCGTCGACCGTTACAGACTTACCGATAATTACGTTTGTCTCAATATCAACACCGAGCTTCTTCACATTCTCGATCTCCGGCTGTACGACACCCTGTTTCGGGAGACGGAATTCCGGGATACCGTAGGTTAAAACTCCACCCGGCTCATGAAGAGCCTCGAAGATCGTTACCTCGTAGCCAAGTTTCGCGAGATCACCTGCACAGGTAAGACCGGACGGACCGGAACCGATGACAGCGACCTTGATGCCGTTTGTCTTCTCCGGCTTCTCCGGAACGACACCGTTCTCTCTGGACCAGTCAGCTACGAAACGCTCGAGCTTACCGATGGAGACAGCCTCGCCCTTGATGCCGCGGACACACTGGCCCTCGCACTGGCTCTCCTGCGGGCAGACACGTCCGCAGACAGCCGGAAGCGCGGAGGATCTGCCGATGACCTTTGCAGCCTCTGCGTAATTTCCTTCTTTTACTTCTTTTACGAATGCCGGGATATCGATCTTAACCGGACATCCCTGTACACATCTCGCGTTTTTGCAGTTTAAGCATCTGGACGCCTCTGCGACTGCCTCTTCTTCATTATATCCATAGCAGACTTCCTCGAAGTTCGTTGCGCGAACCTTCGGCTCCTGCTCTCTTACCGGGACTTTTTTCATTCCATCCATGTCATTTCCTCCATATCACCGATCATTCGCTGCAGTTACCGCATCCGCCGTGGTGGGTATCGCCCTCACGGAGTTTTAAAAGTGCACGGCCTTCCTCGGTCTTATACATCTGCTGACGTTTCATTGCTTCGTCGAAGTTTACGGCATGTCCGTCAAATTCCGGTCCGTCTACGCAGGCGAATTTCACCTTGCCGTCTACGGTCACACGACAGGCACCGCACATACCGGTTCCGTCTACCATGATCGGGTTTAAGCTTACGACTGTCGGAATCTCAAGTTCTTTTGTGAGAAGACATACGAATTTCATCATGATCATCGGTCCGATCGCAACGCAGACATCGTATTTCTTACCCTGATTGTTGACAAGATCCTTGATGACCTCGGTAACCATTCCCTTGTGTCCGTAAGAGCCGTCATCTGTTGTCACATAGAGATTTCCGGCAACAGCCTTCATCTCCTCCTCAAGGATCAGCAGATCCTTTGTCTTGGATCCCATGATGACATCAACATCGATCCCATGTTCCTTTAACCATTTTACCTGCGGATATACCGGAGCTGTTCCGACACCGCCCGCAACGAACAGATATTTTTTCTTCTTTAATTCTTCAATGTCTTCATTTACGAAATCGGACGGGTTTCCAAGCGGTCCGACAACATCGCGGAAGGAATCCCCTGCCTGTAATGCGGACATACGCTCTGTGGACGCGCCCACTGTCTGGAATACGATGGTGATCGTCTCCTTCTCACGGTCATAATCACAGATCGTAAGCGGAATGCGCTCGCCCTTCTCATCCATCTTCACGATCACAAACTCACCCGGTTTGCAGTTCGCGGAAATTCTCGGGGCTTTTACGACCATCAGATAGATCTTATCTGCAAGCTTTTTTGCCTCTAAAATAGGGTACATATCCCATACCTCCTGTTTCTTGGGTCTTTCTGCGCCTGAGCTTTGCGGCACAGAAGTCATACGATTGCAGCACAATAACTGCTTTCTCATCCATCACACACTGATTGCAGATCCGACTCCGATTCATTTTCGGATATCAGACCATTCACACACACTTATTGCCCGCTGTTCTTGCAGCAATATGGCAATATTAGAGATATTTTATCATCTTTTGCCTGGATGCGCAACATAGTTTCCTTTATTTTTCTGTACTTCTGTATCACTTTCCTGTAACGCAGTGATTATTTGTAACTGTTCAGTAGTTCTGCGCACTTGCTGCGCTGACCGTAAGAAAACATAGACTGGAAGACAAAAATCCCATCAGCGAAGCTGATCTGGAATGGATTTTTGCACGTAACTAGGAAGGTACTGAATCGTTACGATTATTTTCACAAGCCCACTTCTTTTCTGCAGCTGTACCTGACAATTTCTAGACTTCTCCCAGTTCCAGCGCTTTCTTTCCAGTCCGCTCATATCTGCGGAATTCATAGCAGAGATCAAAATATGTCTGCTCATCGCTGTCCGCTGTAACTTCCCAGTCCGGGTCTTTATCCAGGTTCGGAAGCCAGGTGTCCGCCATGTACTCGTAATCGATCCATGTGATGTGGGCTGTGTCGCAGTACGGGAGGAATGCCTCGTAAATTTCAGCGCCGCCAATGATGTAGATGTCCTCCGACTTGAACTGTTTTAAGAATTCCATGGCATCCTTTAAATTATGAAAGATCTCGCATCCTTTTACTTTGTACGCCTCATCTCTCGTGAGGACCACATTTTTTCGTCCTGCCAATGGCTGTCCTGCCGGAAGACTTTCCAGTGTCTTTCTTCCCATGACGATCACTTTTCCCTTTGTCTCCTCACGGAAAAGCTTCTGGTCATCCGGGATCGTCACCAGGAGTTTTCCTCTGTTTCCAATGGCCCAGTGTTTATCTACTGCCGCAATGATATTCATGGCTGTTTCCTCCTTTATATCCTGCCGTTTCGTAACTGTTCCGTACCTTCGCCTGCTGAACCTGCCACCGACAGTTTTTTCCTGGTCCACGGCAGCAGTTACGCTGTTTATTACATTGTTTAACATTTTATCGTTCTGGATCCGCGTCATTCATGCATTCCCGCCGGATGACCTTCAATGTCGCCGCCGCGTTTAAGAGAAACGCAAAATCCGGCTGTTCTTCCTGCTTTACGCCTTTATGGTATGTTGCGAGCATGATTTTCAGCTGCTCTTCCTCTGTGGGGTATTTCCTGATGATCTCAACGATCTCATCTTTTGTCCGTTTTAATCCCGCTTCCAGATAATCCCATACCCGGTCCGCGGAAAATTCTTCCTTCTTTAAGCCCGGAAGCAGCGCTGTCCCTGCGTCCTCCGGTGTCAGAATCCCTACATGGGTGATGAATATCCTTTTTGCTCCCGCATGGCGCAGCTTTTCCAACGCGTCCAGAGACATCTGATACCCTACAAGATAGCATGGCATGTAAACCCCGCTGGTGGTCACACCCACAGTCTCACTCGCAAAGATCACATCATGGTCTACCATGTAGGACAGGGAACATTTCGTGTGTCCCGGTGTCTCGAATACCGTGATCTTATGATCACCGAAATCCAGGATATCTTCCTCTTTTACGACCTTGTCTACCACAAGATCTTCATCCCGGTAGTCCGGGGCTTTTGTAAGTCCAACTCCCTGCGCTGCCGCGTCAGAGAGCTCACGCATCGTCTTTTTCGCCGACGGCTTTTCCAGGATCTTCTTTGCGTAAGCACTTCCATAGACCACAAGATCCGGCCATTCCTTTCTGAGAAACGGGACACCGGAAATATGGTCATAATGGGAATGGGACAGGAGAACCGCGTCTAACGGCCTGTCTCCCAGTTCCCGTTTTATATTTTTGATCATTTTGTCCGCAGAATATGCCATTCCAGCGTCAAAGAGCACGTTTTTTTCTCCCTTTATGAGGTAAGCTGCCCGGCTCGCGTCTCCGCAGACGCAGACGATATAGTCGTTTTTCATTTTGTCCTCCGTTCAACCGGCACACGCCGAAGTCCATTTTTTTTCGAATCCCTATTATAATGAATTTCTCTGTGATTGGCAAGTTTTCATCTTGTGTATACAAAAAAAAGCCGTTATAATGGGAATGCATCCGGCGGTGTGGACGGTGCTCAGAAGCACCGGACTGCTTTTTCGCCAGACTTTAACCAAGGAGAGAACACATTATGATAAAATTTGAACGCACAAGCGTCATGAACTTTGAAAATGCCATGCGCGGAGCAAGAAACCCGATGAACAGCTGGGGACGTATGGACAGCAGCTATGATGAGGACGGAAACTTTGTCTTTGGACCGAACGATCTCGATCTTGCGAAGCGTCTCCGCATGGCTGGAAGCGACCACAGAAAGTTTATCCGCCAGATCTTTGTATCCGTGGATATTACGGCTCCGCTCTACTGGTGGAAGGAATATGACACCTACAAAGTGGCGACTGTTGCAAACTCCACAAGCACCATGCATAAAATCCACTCCAAGCCGTTCGACATCGATGATTTCAGCCATGACCATATGACTCCGGACACTCTCGCTTACATGCAGACCGTTGTAGACCGCCTTGAGCAGATCCGTCTGAAATACATGAACGAAGGAAAAAATAAGGAGGACTGGTACGACATGATCCAGCTTCTCCCGTCCAGCTACAACCAGATGCGCACCTGCACGATGAACTATGAGACACTCGTCAATATTTATCATGCGAGAAAGTCTCACAAGCTTGTGGAGTGGCATACCTTCTGCGACTGGATCGGGACTCTGCCGTATGCAAAAGAGCTGATCATTGCGGACTGATTTTTTTGTGATAACTTCATAACTTGAAAAAGAATGTACCTTGGCACATTCTCGCACCTCGCGCGGTCGCTTGCGACAATCTACGTCTTCGCGCGAGTACGCATCTTTGTGCCTTTTTATGTAACAGGGAATTCCTCTGAATTTCCTGTTACATAAAAAACCGCTGCCCGGCGCCTTAGTTATGGTGCCGGGCAGTTTTTGATCATATCTTATCATAAATTGATCGGGACCGGAATCTCTTTCTGCAGCGCCAGAGAGTAGATCACGGCTTCCTTCACCTTTTTCCCGGTGATCTGGGCAAGTGCCTTTGCGTAGTAGAAGAGCTGGATCTGGTAGCGGTCCAGAAGTATATTCTCTCCGCCTTCTTTTACCCGGTCTGTCTTGTAATCCACAAGTACGAGACCGTCATCCTCCTCGAACCAGGCGTCGATGATACCCTGTAACAGGATCAGCGCATCGGAATCCGCCTTGTTCATCTCCCGTGCAGGGATGCCCACCACAAACTGGCTCTCTTTCTGCAATTTTCCGTTCCGGTCCGCCTGTTTCATGCGGGCTGCAATATCTGAGTGGAAAAACTTCGTCAAAACGCCCGGATAAACCATATCGATGGCGGTCTCCTGCATCCGCTTTTCCTCACGGATCCGGTCGAGTTCTTTCACGATATCATCGTAACCGGAAATTTCCGCGAAGTGGATCAGCTCCAGGGCACGGTGGTAAGCGGTACCGCGGTCGGAGGCACTCTTTATTCTGGCTTTTTCTTCGGCCGCTGTATCAGACACTTTATCAATAATTTCTGAATCTTCTTTTTCCCTGACGTTCTTAATCAAAAACGCACTCTCCGCGTCATCCACGAACTGCCCCTGTTCCTTAAGCTCTGAAACCGACATCTTTGCGTGCAGCGCAAGGTCCGCCGCGTAAGGATATTTTACCCCGATGAGCCCCGGAATTTCCTCCGGCTGCGCTTTCCGCAGCTGTTCCAGTTCCAGATAGATCTTTGCCTTCTCCTCCTGGTTCTTCGCCTCCTCCACGAGAAGGTCCTTCACCGGAACATTCTTCACATCGAGGGTGTTTTTCGCCCCGTTTGACGCCATCAGGATCCAGTCCAGATAGGAGGATGCCGCGCTTAAGATCGTAAACGGCAGCGCGCCGCCAGCCGGGATCCCACCCCATTTTTCCAGCTTGTTGTCCATATACTTGTCGCCTGCGGTAATGATCAGTTTTTCCTTCGCACGGGTCATGGCAACATAGAGGATACGAAGCTCCTCGCCCATGTTTTCCAGATTTGACCGTCTCGCCAGGACATTTTTCTTTAACGTCGGTGCCTTGACCTTCTTCTCCGGGTCGAAGAAATCCGCTGCGATTCCAAGCTCCTCGTCGATCAGGATCCGTCCTCTCGCGTCCTGTCTGTTGAATTTCTTTCCGCATCCGGCTAAGAACACCACCGGGAACTCCAGACCTTTGCTCTTGTGGATGCTCATGATCCGCACCGCGTCGTCATGTTCCCCGGAGCGGGAAGCCTCACCGAAGTCGGTGTTGTATTTTTTTAACTTCTCGATGTACCGGATAAAGTCGAAAAGTCCCTGATAACTGGTCTTCTCGTAATCTTCCGCTTTCTGCACCAGCATGGCGAGGTTCGCCTGCCTCGTCTTTCCTGCCGGCATGGCGGCGGCGTACTTGTCGTACCCGGTGAGGTCGAAGATCCGGTAGATCAGGCGGGAGACCGGGAGGTACATAGATTCTTCTCTCAGAGTCGTCAGGAGATTTTGGAATGCTGCCAACTTGCGATAGATAACCGCATCTTCCTCCGATTCCCCGTGTTTCTCCAAATATCTTTTCACCGCCCCATAAAATCCAACGTCTTCCCCGCGGTCCGGATCTTTCTTGAATTCCGCCATCACGATGGCCAGCTCCCGGTCCTTCATGCCGCCGATGGGCGACTTTAACACACCAGCTAACGGAATATCCTGCATCGGATTGTCGATGAGCGCCAGCATGTTGAGCACGGTCTCCACTTCCACCGCCGTGAAATATCCGGTCCTGGAATCCGCGTAGGCGGGGATCCCTGCTGCCCCAAGGACACTTAAAAATTCCTCGGACCACCCGGAGAGACTGCGGAGCAGGATCACGATGTCCTTCTTCTTTAACGGCTCATACTCCCCGGTCTTCCCGTTAAAGATCTTCATCCCGTGTTCCGGGTCCGTGAGTTTTTTGACCTCCCCGGCGATAAGTCTCGCCTCCGCCTCCTTCGCGGTATAATCCGCCTTCTCCTCGTCCATGCCGTCAAACAGCGGATCCCCGGTATTTAAAAGCAGGACCTCCGTCTTCGCCTGACCGTCCACCGGCAGTGCCGGAAATTCCGCCCCCGGATACAACGCCGCGTCATCCGTGTACTTAATATTGCCAAGCTGCTTCGTCATGATCCGGTAGAACACGTCATTGATGCTGGAAAGCACCTCCGGCCGGCTTCGGAAGTTCTTGTGGAGCTCAATCTTCTGGTACAGCCCGTCCTCTTTCCCGTAGGACTCATACTTTTCCAGAAACAGCTCTGGTTTCGCGAGACGGAACTTATAGATGCTCTGCTTCACATCACCCACCATAAACACATTCGGCGTCCCGAACCGCTCCCTGGAAACACAGCGGATCAGCGTCTCCTGGACCTCGTTGCTGTCCTGGTATTCGTCCACAAGGATCTCCTCGTAGATCTCCGAGAGTTCATCCGCCACCAGTCCCGGCTTATGATCCAGGCTGCCTCCGGTGAGGACTTCCAACGCAAAATGTTCCAGATCATTAAAATCCACCAGGTTTTTCCCCTCCTTCGCCTCCTGGAATTTCGCAGAAAACTCCTCCGCAAGCTCCAAAAGCATCAGGATCGGCTCCCGGCAGGTGTCGAGATCCGCGAACACCTCATCGATATCTCCTGGAAGGTACAATGCCTTCATCTTCTTGATGCCGTCCTTTGCGAGGTTCCTGTAGGCCGCTGCCTGTTCTTTCTTCTCCGGGTCCACATTTTTTCCCCGGACAGCCGCCAGCCTTCCAAACTTCAGCTCCTCAAGGCACTCCGCAATCTCCCGGTAAGTCCCGGCTTCCCTGAGTTCTTCCATTCCCCGGATATCTTCCGCTAACATCGGTGCATATGCCTGGGGACCGTCTTCCTCAGCCGCGAGATCCGCTGCCTCGTAAAGTCCGTCTAAGAATTCTTCCGCCTGGCGTTTCACATCCTGGATCAGATACTTCATCCATGCGGTCTCCTCCATAGGATCCCCATCTTCACCGGTTCCGCCAGCCCAGAGTTCCTTCCTGCAGGCCGCGATCCACTCCCCCGGCCACGGATTGCTCTGGGAGAACTCCCATACCTTTAAAATATACTCTTCCAATCCACCGTCTGTCCGCCCTGTGGCGTAGGTATCCACAAACTTTATGAACCGCTCATCTTCCCTTCCGTAATATTCCTCCAGAAGTTCCTTCATCACATCGGCTTTTAAGAGCATCAGCTCGCCTTCGTCCGCCACCCGGAATCCAGGATCCAGGTCCAGCTCGTGGAAATGTTCCCGCAGAAGGTTTAAGCAGAAGCTGTCGATGGTGGTGATCTTCGCGTGGTGGATCAGCGTGTTCTGGCGCTCCAGATTCTTATTCCCCGGATCCTCGTCCAGAAGCTTTCCGAGTGCCGTCTCCACACGCTCCCGCATCTCCGCCGCCGCCGCGTTCGTGAAGGTCATGACCAGCAGCTTATCGATATCCACCGGGTGTTCCGGGTCCGTGATCATGCGGATGATCCGCTCAACGAGGACCGCCGTCTTTCCGCTTCCTGCTGCCGCCGAGACAAGGAGATTCCGGTGTCTCGTCTCAATGACTTTTTTCTGCTCGTCTGTCCACTTTGTCGCCATTACAGAATCTCCTTTCCGTCATTTTCTTTTCCAGGCGATTTCTTTTTCCCGCTTTCTATGCCCTCTAAAGTTTTCTTCTTCGTTTTACCGGGATCCAGCTGTACAGGATCGACCTTATCTGCAGCATCTTCCACTGCACCGGAATCCATCTCTTCCCCATCTTCTTCCTGGTCGATCTCCTTCCAGATCTCCTGCGCCTTCATAGGCTTAAATCTCCGGAATCCATACCCATCAGTTTTCAGATCAAACCCACACACACTGTGGTACGGACAGTAATCGCACGCCGTCCGGTTCCCCTGCTTGTAGGGATCCACTGCCACATTTCCATCCAGAATCTCCTCGCCCATCTCCCTGAGCTTCTGATTTACATAATCTGTCAAATGGGCAAACCGTTTTCCTCCAGCCACAGAGGACTTTAACTCCTGCACATACCCGTCCTTCAGTGCCACCGGGATCACATCTGATTCCTTCTCGATCTCCCGGTCCATATGCCGGATCACGTCGAGACTGCTGTTCACGAGACCATTCATGCGGAGCTTCCTTAAGATTCCCGCCTCGATCTCCTCGTCCGTCATTCCGTCCTCCCGGTCGATCACAGGATCATCGATATGGTAATAGAAGATTCCCGCCGGAACCGCCTGTTTCCCCGGATGCCGGCTCTCCTGGAGCTTTAACGCCGCGTCCATGTAGACCACAAGCTGGAGCTGCAGCCCATGGTACAAAAGCGCCAGGTCAAAGGACGTGCTTCCCGACTTATAGTCCATGATCTTCACATAGATCTTGTCCTCATCCTCAAACACGTCCATGCGGTCGATCCGCCCGCGAAGGTTCACGGCTTCCCCATCCTTCAGCGGGATCCGCGTGCTCACATCCACCTCGAACGCCTCCGGCTCAAAATCGCCCTTCCGGATCTGGTAGATCAGCGCACGCACCGTCCGGTCCGTGATCCGCTCCACCTTTTTTTCCAGGTAGGCGTTTCTCGCGGAACTCTTCATGATCGTGTTCCGGTACTTCGCGGAGACTTCCTCCACCGCCCGCTTCACGAGAGCTCGCCGCTCCGCGTCCGTGATGGTCCGGAAATCCTTTCCATGGTCACGCACATTGCGGAAAAAGGTGTCCAGGGACTGGTGGAACAGATTTCCCATGTCGGAGAGGTCCAGCTCATACTCCCTTCCCGCCCGGAGCCCAAGTCCATGATTCAGGAAGTGGGAGTAGGCGCATCCAGCGTAACCTTCCATTCTCGTCACACTGCCCCTTAAAAGTGTTCCGTAGAGCTCTCTCGCCGCCGCCCGGCCGATGCCGCCTTTCTTATAAGAATAGGCCACGGCTTTCGCGAGATCTTCCATCTCCTTCGCTTTCGCCTCATCGGAAGACAGGAAACTGTAAAGCTCCCGCGCCTTCTCATTCTCCGGATCCATCAGCCGGTCCGGCTCCTGAAGCCAGGAAAGTATGGCTCTTCCCGCCGCCGTCACAGAAACATCCGGTCGTTTTTCCGCTTCCGTCTCCCGGATAAAGAGGTCCGGGAACCGTTTTTTCATCTCCCCGATAATTCCGGACGGCCGTGTCTGTTTTCCCTCCGCCGTCACCGTCGGGTAAGATAAGATCAGCTGATCCGACGGCTTCGTCATCATGAGATAGAGGTAAAATCGTTCCATAAAGCCCTCTTCCCTGGCCGTTGGTGCCAGCTCCATAGAATTCTTCTTTAGGATCTCCCTCTCATTGTCCGTAAAAAGACCGCCTTTCGAGTGGTCCGCCGGAACCACGCCCTGGCTCACACCGAGGAAAAAGAGGACCTTGATCTTATCGAGTCTCGTTCTCTTCAGGTCACCGCAGACCACCCGGTCCGCCCCCGCGGGGATCATTCCCACAGAGAGCTCCAAAAAGCCCGCGGAAAGGATCTCCGCGTACTCTCTCCTTGACACGCACTCATCGCCCAACAGGCCCTTAAACTTCTCGAAAAGCTCGATGACAAGACCATAGATCTCCTCGTACTCCCTCGCCTCCCGGTCCATACCGGAATCCGCGAACCTCTCCGAAAACTGTTCCAGCTTTTCCTCGGCTCCCAGGATCTCCAGGAGCTCTTTTAAGGCATCCGTCACTACCGCCACCGGAACTCCCCGTCCGGCGCAGCGCTCCCTTAAAACACGGAGCGGTTCCATGATCTTCTCCCGGAACGCATTCATCTCCACAAGATTTAAATTTTCTCCGCCCTCAAAGGTCTTCTCCCACGCCGCGTCCCACTTCGCAAATCCCCGGATCCCCATGGCCCGCACATAGATCTCCAGCCGGTCCACGGCCTCCGTCTCCTCTGTCACGAGCCCGGTCCTCAGATACCGGAACATGCTCTCATAGTCAAAGCCCTTCTGCAAAATATCCAGGGCGCTCTGGATCAGCCGGATCAGCGGATTTCCCGACACATCCCGGTTTTCATCTAAGAACAACGGGATCCTATTCTCTTCAAAGCTTCTCGTGATCTCCCGGCCATATCCCGGAAGATCCCCGCAGACCAGGGCGATATCCCGGTAGCGGTACCCGTCCTTTTTCACCAGCTCCTCGATCCGGTTCGTGATAAAGTCAATCTCATCCGCCGGGTCCTTTGCCTGAACCAGCATAATCTCCCTCTCTCCGCCGTAGTACCGGGTATACGGATAGCGGAAAAACGTCCTCTCAAGATGGTCAAGAGCCGGGCTGTTCCGGAACCGAACAAGCGGGCGTTTGGAAAAGACGAGGTCCTGGTAAATTTTCGCCCCGTTTTCCTCCGCCAGCTGTTTCAATTTTCCTGTCATTTTCCGGCTCATATCAAAAAGATCCGTCTCATCCGACTCTGCCGTAAGATCCATCCCCGGCTCCATCGTCGCGGACACCGTCACAAAGACATTCCGGCAAAGTTTCAGTAAAATCCCGATAAGCCGGTACTGGACCGGCGTAAAGCCCGTGTAGCCGTCTAAAACCATGGTACTGTCCTTCAAAAGTGCAGACTGGTCCGCCACCTGGCAGAGCACATCAAGAAGTTCCTCCAGCGTGATATATTTCTCCTTCGTAAACTCCCGGAACGCCTCAAAGATCACTTCCATATCCGAGAGCTTCGCAGCCAGAATCTGTCCCACATGTTCCCCGGCTGTCTGCGCCTTTAAATCCTCCGGAGTCGCCCCGTACTGGTAGAGCTCCGAAAGCATGGACTTGATCTCACTGATAAATCCCGGGCGGTTTAAGTGGGAGGAAAACATGGTGAGCTCGTCCATCTTTTCCCCGGCAAGCTTTCTGAGGACCATATTTTTGCCCGTATCGTCTAGCACCTCCGGCTGCGGCAGGGAGAGCTCCGAGAAGATCCGGTAGGCCAGGCGCTCAAAGCTCACGATGTCGATGTTCAGCGTCCCGTGGTTCGGGTGGAGTCTCACGATCTCCTTCTGGGCCTGCATCGTCGCCTGCTCCGGCGTCACCACAAAAAACCTGCCCTCCGGTTCCTTCGCGGACAGCTCGATGATCTTCCTGTATATATATTCTGTTTTTCCGGCACCGGAACCGCCGGCGATGATGCATAATCCCATGTTATCCTCCTGCTATATGAAAAAGAATGTGCCTTGGCACGTTTCCACACCGTGCACGCTCTTCTGTGACCGTCTGCGCCTTCGCGCGGTATGCGCATCCGGACACTCGGAACATATCATTCTCTCTCAACCGTATATGCTCCGAAGAGAATTGTCAAGTTCTTTATCGCGCAGCTACCGGAGTCGGATTTTTCTCCTACGTCTCTCCTATCGGCTCCGGGATCATGAATCTTTTTCCTGCAGTTCTCATAGAATATACAAAATATTTCGTGAAAAGGATCTATTCCATGAGTTCAAAAACAAAGATCATCGTCCTCAGAATGAAGGAGATCATCTACACCGCACTTTTTATCGGTTTTGCCATCGTCCTCATCATGCTCTTCCTCTTTATGTTCCGCCCGAAGAAGGACAACATCTCCGGGAGCACGGCAGACCAGACCGCCGAGAACGCCTCATCGGCCGCTCCTGCCTCCGCTACATACGTTCCGGGACTTTATTCGTCCCCCATCGTTTTGGGCAGCGAGAACGCCAATGTGGAGGTCACAGTGGACCGTACAGGGATCCGCTCCGTATCTCTCGTGCCTTTGAGTGACTCCGTTGAGACTATGTATCCCCTGATGGCACCCTCCATGGATTCCATTGCGGCGCAGATCCTGGAAAACCAGAGTCTTGAGGGGCTGGAGTATCCGTCCGGATCCCAGTATACCTCCATGGCGCTGGTGTCGGCGGTGCGGACGGCGCTTTCCAAAGCAGTTGAACAGTAATATTGAATCCCGGTGATTTCTATTCTGAGACCACCGGGTATTTTTTGTTACAGTTCAGCCATGCGCTGGTTTGAATGAGAAAGTGTGTTGCAAGCTTGCTTGCATAAGCACTTTTTCATCCAAATCAGCATATGGTGGAACCACCAAGCTTCTTGTTTTCATGAATATGGAAACAAGAAGATGTAATGACTGAACTGTAACATTTTTTTCATATTTTTTTAATAACCTACTTGACAAATCGATTTTCCTCCTGTATACTCTTCACCATGATAACAATTTACCAC
The DNA here is from genome assembly GCF_018785465.1 of Clostridium sp. MCC328. Classification (NCBI taxonomy): domain Bacteria; kingdom Bacillati; phylum Bacillota; class Clostridia; order Eubacteriales; family Clostridiaceae; genus Clostridium; species Clostridium sp. MCC328. The sequence continues at coordinate 140,634 of NZ_WQPW01000018.1, read as the reverse complement.
GCTAAATCAGAATCTTGTTAACACGATAAATCAATCAGCATACAAGGAGGAACCAATCCATGAAGAAATTAAATCAGCTTCTCATCTTAGGTACAACACTTTTATTATCCGCTGCGGCACTCACCGGATGTTCCGGTTCCTCCGCAATGGGCGCTACGATCCCGCAGACAACTTCCGGAGAGACAGCAACTCCTCAGACAGACGCAGGAATCATCGCATCTGAGACCACCGGTTCCAACAACCGCCTGAACGAGATCTTAGAGCGCGGATACATCGAGATCGCAACTGAGCCGTACTTCGCTCCGAACGAATTCATCGATCCCACAAAGAGCGGCGAGGAGGCCTACACAGGTTCTGATGTCGAACTTGCAAAGTACATCGGTGAGGCACTCGGTGTTGAGGTCCGCTTAAAACCGATGGACTTCACAAGCGTTCTCGGAAGCATCACGACCGGAAAATATGATCTCGCGATCTCCGCCTTAGCCTACACACCGGCAAGAGCTGAGACCATGAACCTCTCCAAGGGTTACTATTTCGGAGACGAAGATCCGCAGACAGCATACGGCATTCTGGTCCGCAAGGAAGATGTTGACAGTATCAAATCCTTCAACGATCTTGCAGACAAGGTGGTCGTTGCCCAGAATGGTTCCCTTCAGGAGCAGTTCGTACAGGAGCAGATCCCGGCTTACAAAAAATACAACCGTGTTTCCTCCACAAACGATGGTTTCCTGATGGTCGAGACCGGAAAGAGTGATGTGATAGTCGCAGCCCTCAGAATGGCAAGATTATATCTGGAATCCAACCCGGACAGCAATCTTGTGATCGTCCCGAACCTGTATTTCAAAGTTGATCCTGAAACACAGGGAACAAGAATCGGTATCCCGAAGGGTGAGGATGCCCTCACAGACCGGATCAACGAGATCATCGACGAAGTCGTTGAGAAAGATCTTTACAATCAGTGGTACGACGAGTATACGGAGTACGCGAAGAGCCTTGGCATTATCGAATAATTCGATCCTTTGATATCCCCAGCGGCCGCGGTCAGGCCGCACCCCTTCACCGGTACCTTCCCCAGGTGCCGGAACCCCTTGGTCATGGGAGGTTCTCCCCATAATATCTCATGACAAAAAAGACGATCCGCAATTACCTGGCGGTTCGTCTTTTTTGTTCCGTCTTATCTGCCGCAGACACACCCGCGGGATCTGGTGATCCGGTCTGTCCTGCCGCATTCATTTGTTTCTTCCTACACTTCCCAGTCAGAATCCAGAAAACCTTCCCCGTAGACTTCCTGAGCCTCAGAGACGATCATAAACGCTCTGGGATCGATATCATAGACGATCTTCTTCGCCTTGTAGAACTGCTTTCTGTCCAGAACACAGATCACGGTCTTTCCATCTTCTTTCCGATAAGCTCCTTCGCTCTTTAAAAAGGTACAGCCGCGCTCCAGCTCATCCATCAGCTCATCAGCGATCTCCTTCGGTTTTTCTGTAATGACCGTTATCATGGTGCTCTTATTCATACCATAAAGGATCACATCGATCACATATGTTCCCACCACCATGTTAATGAGTCCATAAAGACCGGATTCGATATTCCGGAATACCACCATGGAAAGCAGGATGATCACAAGGTCCGTCGCCATGACCGCTTTTCCGGTCTGCATGTGCGGACAATACTTTTGTAAAAGCTTTGCGGCGATATCGCCTCCGCCTGTGGTAGAGCCGCGCATGAATATAACGGCAAGACTGATTCCGATCAGCACTCCGCCGAAAAGGCAGGATACCATCTTATCGCCGGAATACACCGGAAAATACGGTGTCACCAGACCATCCAGAATCACGGTCATGATCGCAACTGTCTTCAGTGTTTTGATCGTCTTCTCCTTTCCCAGATAGATCCAGGACGCGATCAGAAGCGGAATATTGATCAGAAATGTCAGGGTACCGATTGGGAGATTCGTCAGACGGTTTAACAGGATCGCCATACCGCTGGCACCTCCCGGCGCGATATCGATATTGTTGATAAAGCAGTGGAGTGCGACGGCCTGTACAAAACCGCCCGCCACATCTGCCAGAAGATCCAGAGCAAGCTCTTTTTCCCTCATCTTTTCCATAAGATTATCCCCCTTATATCTGCCAGTCTGAATTCATTTAATCCCGATATAATTCTTCAAATAGTTCCACCGGCACATACGCCTTCACATGGATCCCGTCATCCTGATACTCCTCCGAAAGAAGCTGTCCGCTCTTCCGGATCGTCTGGATCCGTCCGGCATCCCTGTAGGCGAATATCTTCTCAAAATAGATCCTGCGGTTTCTCAAAATTATGGCAAACAGATCCAGCAGTTCCTCAATGCCCTCTCCTGTCTTTGCCGATAATTTCACTTTATAATCCGCGGACATATCCCTGCAGGCGGTATCTGCGTCCGGGCGGTCCACCTTGTTGAATACCGTGATGATCTCCTTGTCCTTGATGTCCAATCGGCGCAGAGTCTCATAGACCACATGCATCTGCATGTCCATCTGCGGGTTCGAACAGTCCACCACATGGAGGATCACATCGCAGTAGCGCGCCTCCTCCAGGGTACTCTTAAAGGCCTCAACCAGATGATGCGGAAGTTTTCGGATAAATCCTACGGTATCCGTCAGGAGAACCTTTTCCCCTCTCGGAAGCGTCAATGCCCTCGTCGTCGGATCCAGGGTCGCGAAGAGCTTATCTTCCGCCAGGATCCCGGCTCCTGTGAGCTTATTTAAGAGCGTAGATTTTCCGGCGTTCGTGTAACCCACAATGGCCGCCGTCAGCGTTCCGCTCTGCTCTCTCTGTTTCCGCACCACATCCCTGTGGCGCTCCACATCCTGGAGCTCCGATTTTAACTGGCTGATCCTCTCGTGAATCCGTCTTCTGTCCACCTCAAGTTTCGTCTCGCCGGGTCCCCTCGTACCGATTCCGCCGCCAAGTCTCGACAGGGAATTCCTGAGACCCACAAGGCGGACGGCGCGGTATCTTAACTGCGCAAGTTCTACCTGGATCTTCCCCTCTCTTGTCTTTGCACGGGCGGCAAAGATATCGAGAATGATCATCGTACGGTCCATGACCTTTGTGTCCAGGGCGTCCTCCAGGTTTTTTAACTGTGCCGGGGAGAGCTCATCGTCGCAGACAACGCCGGTAGCGCCGGACTCCCAGACCATCTCCTTCAATTCCTGGATCTTACCTTTTCCGAGGTATGTTCCCGGATGGACATTTTCCCGGTTCTGGATCACGACTCCCACGGTCTCAGCTCCCGCGGTCTTTACAAGCTCCCGAAGCTCCTCCACGGACTCCTCCGTGTCATCGGAGGCGTTCGTGCTGGCAGCAAACAGGATGACCCGCTCCTGCTGCTCACCGATCTCTATCAATTCTGCCATTCTTTCTCCTATCTTGTCACGAGAAACGCGATCTCATGATCTGCCTTCTCGTCCTGTCCATACTGCTCCTCGTAGCTTCGGAACAGCTCCAGCGCCTTCTCATACTGGCCCAGGTACTCATAACACACGGCCTGGTTGAAGGCGATCTCTTTCTTTGCCCGGTCATCAGAGAGGGCAAGTCCCGCCTCCGCGTGCTGCAGCGCTTCCTCATAATTGCCTTTTTCCATCGCAGCCATCATCCAGCGGTTGTAAACTTCCGTGCTGGAAAAGCCCTCATCCACGAGAGTCTGGTAGAGCTCATCCGCCTTCTCCTCGTCTCCGGCAGTCATATATGCCGCCCCCAGGGCTTCCATCGCCTCTGCGTAGCCTGTAACCTCATGTTTCGCATCCGCGCTCTTACCGGACTCCAGGCGGTTCTCAGCACCATCCTGATCCCCGGAATTCGCGAGGCTCACCGCGCCGAGGTAGTAATACTCGGCTCTCGGCTTATCCACCTTCGCCAGGGTATCATAAGTATACGCCGCGGCACCATAGTCCCCCAGCATAAATTCTGCCTCACCGCGGTACTTTAATACATCGATCTCAAAAGAGGTCACCCGCGTTGTCTGGTCGATCAGGCTGTCAAACTCCGCGACAGCCCCCTCGTAATCACCGCTTTCCATGAGGGCGATGCCGTTCTCCCTGCTCTCCTTCATCTCACTGGTCACATGGCTGCAACCGGTGAGGAGGAGCAGCATACCGGATAGAAATAACGCTGATACAATGCTCTTTTTTATTTTGCTTATTTTTCTTGTTTTCTTATACTGTTTATACATTTTAAATTTTACGTTTTATTTCGTTTCTTTATATGCTTTGTAAAGTCTTTTCATGAACCTTCAGCTTCAGCACGCTCTGGCCTCGGGAATTCTTTCCCTTTTCTCCACATTTTACGCACGCGTCGTGCTTCCGAATCCACCATTTCTCACCTCATCGGCCTCATCATCCACCGTAATTCCGTACTCCACGAAAATCCCCTGGGAGAAACCTGTTCCTGCCTCCACTTCCACGGTCTTTCCCTCGCGGCTGTCATTGGTGAGCTTCACCTGGATATGGCCCTCATTGTCAGATCCGTAGTAGTCGCTGTCGATGATCCCGACGGTATTGTTTAACTGAAGACGGAACTTAAATCCAAGTCCGCTTCTCGGATAGAGCTTTAATACCCAGCCGTCATCGATCCGCGCCCGGATTCCTGTGAGGATCTTTGTCATCTCACCCGGTTTCAGCGTGAACGCTGCCGGTGCGAAGAAATCATATCCGGCAGAGCCTGCTGTGGCACGCTTCGGAAGTCTGATCCCATCGTAGATTTCCCTAATCACTTCTTCTGTATCCTGCGGGTGTTCCCCCTGCCAGTCTTTTTTAAACTGCTCAAAGCTTACTTTTTCAAATTTTGCGATTCTCTGCATGATGTCTCCTCTTCGTAAATGGTCTCCCACTACTATACCAAGACCCCGCCCCCTTTTCAAGCGTTTCAGACAGAAAATCCGGCAGAATGCACTGCGTTATTACGGCAATGTGTCCACTGCCCACAGTATATTCTGCCGGATGCTTCCGTCTCTCACGTACATTTCTATGTGGTTTTCCAAGCAGCCGCGACACTCTCGGATATTCTCTCCAGGCTGCTGTTTTCCCGAAAACTTTTTCTATAAAATATACGATATCATCTCAATCCCGAAAATGATCATATATAAAATAAATCCCGGATTCAGGTACACATACTTCCTGTACGGTGTCGGCCACCCGTTCTGGCGTCCCATCTGCCACCAGTAGCGGCGTCCGTCCCGGAAGAAAAAGTAGATCCCGGCTGCGATGAGAAGCAGGATCATAATGAAGTTTCCCACAGAAAACGCCGCTGCCATTGCGCCCATCCCCAGTGCGTTCAATCCATTTTCCACCAGCACTAACATCATGGAAAAGGAATTCACTGCCATGTGAAGCAGCACATTATAAAAGATCCGGTTCGTCCGCACCGCCACATAGCCGAGGATCAGTCCGATCACCACCGCGTACAGGCATTGGTTTAAATTTCCGTGCATCAGCCCGAACATGACCGCACAGAAGACCACCGCTGTCCGGTCCCCGAACCGTCTCGCCTTCTTTAAGAGAACTCCCCGGAAGATAAACTCCTCCATAAACGGGGCGATCAGGCAGGTATAGATCACCATTCCAGGCGTCAGCTCATCGAGGGCGTCCATCACCGGGTTCATATCCGTCGCCGGAACTCCCGTAAATATAGAAAAAAACACGTCCAGAAACACGCCGAGGAAATTAAAGATGTACCCAAGTCCCAGGCACATGAAAAGCGCCGACATCCAGACCTCCGCCGGAAGTGTATGAGCCGGTCTCCGGTCCGATCTCACAAAACATGTCATCGGAACCACCAGAAGGAACGGAACTCCGATAGAAAAGATATACTGCACCAGGACTCCCGTCCACGGAGAATCAAAAAGCCCGGAAAGCAGACGCGCTCCGCCGCTTCCCAGGCCATGGATCCGGTGCCATACCAGGCCATAGAAAGCGCTGCCCAGGTACTGGAACCCTGAGCAGGCGCACATGGCAAGGCATAAAATTGTAAACGTAATCAGAAAATCTCTTCGTTTATGCACCATATTCTTCCTTCATGATCTCACTGCTTCTCGCAATGAACTTTGTCATACGCTCCGGGGAAAGACTTCCGTGAGCGAGCTTTGCAAGGTCATAGAGCTGTTCGCAGAGCATCGGTGTCTTCTCGCCGTCCCTGTTGTTTAACACATACTTTACAAGGCCGTTGTTTGCGTTGAGGACAAGTGTCTCCTCCGCCGGGAACATGTCGGCACCGCCGCCGTACATGCTGTACATCTTCATCATATCCTGCATTCTGCGGCTCTCCTCGGACACAGTGATCATGGACGCGAGGCCCTCGTTTTTCAGCTTCTCGACCTTGACGTTCAGTTTGTCATTTCCGATGGCCTTCTTGAAGACCTCCGCAAGAGTCTCGGCATCCTTCTTCTCCTGCTCCTTCGCGGCCTCATCGGTCTCCTCAGAATCCTTGAAGGTCTCGTTGACATCCGCGTCGATGCGCAGGAACTTCAAGCCCTCATTCTTCTGCTCCACATGCTGCATAAACGGAGAATCGATCGGATTCGGAAGGATCACAGCGTCGATTCCGGCTTCCTTGAACATGTTGATATACTGGCTCTGCTCTTTCTCGTCAGTTACATAAAAGATCTTATTCTCGTGTTTTTCCTTGTTCTCCTCCAGGCAGTCAGCGAGAGTCAGGTACTTGCCGTCCAGATTCTTGTAGAGGATGTAGTCTTTCATCTTCTCGTCAAACTTCTCATCCTTTAAGCAGCCGAATTTGATGAACGGGTTGATGTCGTCCCAGTATTTCTCGTAATTCTCGCGGTCTGTCTTGCACATGCCGGACAGCTTGTCCGCAACCTTCTTTGTGATATAGTCGGAGATCTTCTTAACGAACCCATCATTCTGGAGAGCACTTCTGGATACATTTAACGGAAGATCCGGGCAGTCGATCACGCCTTTTAACAACATCAGGAATTCCGGAATGACTTCCTTGATATTATCGGCAATGAATACCTGATTATTATAGAGCTTGATCTTGCCTTCGATGCTCTCGTACTCCATATTGATCTTCGGGAAGTAGAGGATACCCTTTAAGTTAAACGGATAATCCATGTTCAGGTGAATCCAGAATAACGGCTCCTTGAAATCCTGGAATACCTTACGGTAGAACTCCTTGTACTCTTCGTCTGTGCACTCATTCGGATGCTTGTTCCAGAGCGGGTTCGTATCGTTTACGGCAACCGGGCGTCTTGCGATCTTATATTTCTCTTTCGCCGGGGAAACCTCAACTGTCTCCTTAGTGCCGTCCTCTTTTTCCTTCTCCTCTGTCTTTGCAGGCTCTACGATCGTCTCGATAATTGTATCTTTATCGGTGAGCTCGTCCTTTTCGATCGTGTCGTACTGCGGCTCTGCAGTCTCATCGTTTAAGTAGATCTCAACCGGCATGAACGCGCAGTATTTATCGAGGATCTCTCTTGCACGGTACTCGTTTGCGAACTCAGCGCTGTCCTCATTCAGGTACAGGGTGATCACGGTTCCGTGTCCTTCCTTTGTGCCCTCTTTCATATCGAACTCGGTACCGCCCTCAGACTCCCAGTGGACCGGCTTTGCATCCGGCTTGTAGGATAAGGTATCGATCGTTACTTTGTCGGCTACCATGAACGCGGAGTAAAATCCAAGTCCGAAGTGACCGATGATCTGGTCCTCGTTTGCTTTATCTTTGTACTTGTTTAAGAAATCCTGCGCACCGGAAAAAGCGATCTGGTTGATATACTCGTCAACCTCGTCCTCTGTCATTCCAAGACCGTTATCTTCGATCCGGATCGTCTTTTCCTTCGGGTTTACAGTAACCTGAACTTTATAGGTCTCATCATCCGGTGTCTCGTACTCGCCCATCAGAGCCAGCTTCTTTAATTTTGTGATGGCATCGCAGCCGTTGCTGACTAACTCACGGTAGAAGATATCGTGATCGGAATACAGCCATTTTTTGATGATCGGGAATATATTCTCACTGTTGATTGAAAGACTTCCACTTTTTGCCATGTTAAACCACTCCTTATTTCTATTCCTGCGGCGCGGGGGAACTTCTCATAATTCCTTCGGACCGCTGATTTTCATTTATCGTTTTCCAGCTGCCTTTTTAACAGCTGTTCTGTTCAACATGACATATTTTAATACCAGGAAATCAAAATGTCAATAAAATTAGCACTCGTTTTTGATGAGTGCTAATAAAATTTTTATAAACTTTTTCTCTTTCGCCTTTGCTATGGGCGGGTCAGTCAATTTATGATCTCACTTAATTCTCGCTCTCGATCGGAATAAACACTCTTGCAGTCTCCTCCTGCTCATGCTTCTTCCGCTCGTTCTTCGCCGCAGCCACAGCCATCTCGCAGAGTGCCATCTGGGATCCCACCGGGAGTTTTCCACGGCGGTCCGGCTTCTCGTATGTTCCGTCCGGCTGTAAGACATGGGCTTTTAAGTTGTCCTCAAGCTCCAGCTCCATATACTTCCGGATCCTGTCTTTCAGCTCTTCCCTCAGTACCGGGAACAGGATCTCCACGCGGCGGTCCAGGTTTCTCGGCATCCAGTCGGCGCTTCCCATGTAGATCTCTTCGCTTCCGTCATTCTCGAAGATAAAGATCCGCGCGTGTTCCAGAAATTCCCCGACGATGGAGCGGACTTCAATATTCTCGGAAAGTCCCGGAATTCCTGCCTTCAGACAGCAGATTCCACGGACAACCAGATGGATCTTGACACCAGCGCAGGACGCCTCATATAAGGCCGCGATGATCTCTTTATCACAGAGAGAGTTCATCTTTGCAATAATGGAAGCCGGCTTTCCTGCCCGGGCATTCTTCGTCTCACGCTCAATGAGACGCAGGAATTTTGTTCTCAGCCACAGCGGTGCCACGGAGAGCATATTCCAGTTCAAGGGTTCCGAATAACCGGAAAGCATGTTGAAAACTGCTGTGGCATCCTCACCGATCAGTGGATGACATGTCATGATTCCGCAGTCCGTATAGAGCTTTGCGGTGGAATCGTTGTAGTTACCGGTTCCGAGGTGAACATATCTGCGGATGCCATCCTCCTCTCTCCGGACCACAAGGGTGATCTTTGAGTGGGTCTTTAATCCAACGAGGCCATAGATCACATGGCAGCCTGCTTTCTCAAGTTTTTTTGCCCAGATGATGTTGTTCTCCTCATCAAATCTGGCTTTCAGCTCCACAAGTACCGATACCTGTTTTCCGTTCTCCGCCGCTGCCGCCAGAGCTGCGATGATCGGGGAATTTCCGCTGACACGATAGAGGGTCTGCTTGATCGCCAGCACCTCCGGATCTCTTGCCGCGCTTCTCACAAAATCCACAACCGGATCAAAGGTCTCGTAAGGATGCATCAGGAGAATATCACCTTTCCGGATATTCGTGAAGATATCATCATCATTTATCAGTGCCGGAACCGGCTGAGGCGTATATTTCGGTGTCTTTAAATGGTCGTATCCGTCAAGGCCGTACATCTTCATAAGGACCGTAAGGTCCAGAGCGCCCGGAATCTCGAAGATGTCTTCCTCGTTGACTTCCAGCTCCCGTTTTAATACCTTGAGGAGTCTCTGGTCCGCCTTATCCTCGATCTCCAGACGGATGACCTCGCCCCACTGCCTGCGCTTTAACTGCTTCTCGATCTCCTCGAGAAGATCCACAGCTTCCTCCTCGTCAAGGGAGAAATCGGCGTTTCTCATGATTCGGAACGGGTGGGATGTCACGATATCGTAGTTTAAGAACAGCTGCTGCATGTTCCGCTCGATGATCTCCTCCAGAAAGATCACATTCCGCGTCTCGTTGTGGTCCTCATCGGTGGTCACCGGGAGGCTTATGATCCGCGGAAGCACCGCCGGAACCTGTACCATGGCAAATTCCAGTTCCTCATCGCCGTCTTTTTTCTTCAGCAGTGCCGCGATATTTAAAGATTTATTCCGGACAAGGGGGAACGGTCTCGAGGAGTCCACCGCCATCGGGGTGAGTACTGGGTAAACCTCCTCCCTGAAATACCGGTCCACAAACTCTCCCTGTTCCGGTGTCAGGTCCTCATGGCACTCGATCAGATTTAATCCGTTATTTCTGAGTGCCGGAAGCAGGGACCGGTTGTAGGTATTATACTGCTGCACCACCAGCTCATGGGTCCGGACGCTGATCTTATCCAACTGTTCCTGAGCCGTCATTCCGGCAATATCCGGTTTTTTATATCCGGCATGGACCATGTCCTTTAAGGAGGCCACGCGGACCATGAAAAACTCGTCCAGATTTGATGCCGTGATGCTTAAGAATTTCAGACGGTCAAAGAGTGGGTTGGTCTTATCTCTGGCTTCCTCCAGTACACGGCAGTCAAACTCCAGCCAGCTCAACTCTCGGTTTACATAATTTTTCGGATCCTGAAAATACTCAATTCCCTGTTCTTTTCCTTTTCTGGCCTTCTGTGTATTGTCTTTTTTTTCTTCTTTTTTCATCTTTCTTTACCGCCTCCCTGAATGCGTTGGTTCCGGTCAGACCTGACTATACATACTTTTTATGGCGAAGCACCGGCCGAATTCCAAAAATCTCCTCGAAGAACGCCGCCTTCTGTTCAAAGGAAACAGACTCCAGCGTAATATCGCCGTGATAATCTGTCGTGATGATCAGGTTCTGATCCTTCACGGTCATCCGGCAGTCCGCGAGCTTCGCACTGTGTCCGCGGTCCATGGAATTCGCCAGACGCAGCATTGCTGTGAGCTTTGCGATCAGAAGCATGACCTCGTTCTGCCCGCTGAAGCTGTCCGTCACTTCATCTAATTCTGTCTCCATCCGGACCATATTGTAATCGAAATCCCGGATATTATAGCGGACCACATTTGCGATGATCTCCCGCTCCAAATGGGAGATACCGATGATCTCCGTGGACATAATGATGTTGTAAGCGCACTCGTTGGAATTCCGGACGCTGATAAACTTTCCGCAGGCATGGATCAGCACCGCGATCTGCAAAAGCAGGCGCTCCCTCTGCCCCATTCCGTGGTATTTCCGCATTGTATCGAAAATCTGGAGCACATATTTCTCTACGGTCTCCGTGTGGCGGCTTAAGCACTGGTAGCGTTTTGCCATGGAACGGGAAGTGCTGATAATATCATTATCAAAATTGTGCCTGAATTTTATAAGCTTCTTGTCCGCCGCGAACTCCGCCGCGATCCCGTCACAGAGCCGTACCCCGGGGATCCAGATCATCTCAGCCCCCGTCATCTCAAGAAACTTTTTATAGATCACCGCACACGGCATAAGTAAGGATGCGTATTCCCGGTTCACCCCGAAATGCTCCTCCATCTGCTCTTCATTCATCGTGCTCAGGCGGGTGTAAAACTCTTCAAACTGCTCTCTCGTGATCCTTGAGAGCGGCTTTCCGTCTTCCTCGTACCGGAACAGATACAGGATGTTCTCACCGATCCCGATCAGATGCTTGATCTTCCGCTCCTTTAAATACATTTTTTTATAGTTCTGGAGCTCATTGTCCACCATCTCATCAATAAGCTCCCGGTACTGTTCCATCGTCGTATCGACCTCTTCCAGAGTACCACGGATCCTCAGAACACCTAACGGCAGATTTTCCGTATTCACCAGCAGGTTTTTATCAAACATGGATATCTGCATGCTGCCGAATCCCACGTCCACGATAGCGGTTCCCTGCTGGATATTCTCATCAAACTCGTCATCGGACACCGCGATGGCCTTGTAGCCCAGAAACCGCTGCTCCGAGTTGCTGATGATCCGTACCTGGATTCCGGTGCGGACACGGATCTGATCCAGGACGATCCGGTTGTTTCTCGCCTCGCGCATCGCACTTGTGGCGTAGGCACGGTATTCCGTGACTTTATAGGATTTCATGATCCTTGCGAAATCCGCAAGCACATCGCAAAGCTCCTCCACCATCTCATAGCTGATCTTTCCGTTATTGTAGGTATCTTTTCCCAGCGCAGTGACGTGGCGGATCTGATCCAATTTTCGGATCTTGTTGCGGTTTGAGATCTCATAGATCCCCATCTCCACCTCAAAGGATCCCACATCGATGGCTGCAAATGTAAGGGCTGCCATGTTTTTTCCTCCTTACTCTGTGCGCGACGATCGCCGGACCCGTTTTATGTCCATCATATCGCCTGCATCAAATATCTGTTGATATAAGAATCGGTCCGGATTTTACCGGACCGTATCTCTCTAATAATTACCTAAAATTCTCATGACGGAAGCTTCCGCAGCAAGACCGGTCAGTGCGTTTCTCACTCCCGCATCGCTTAAATTTCCTTCGAAATCCACGAAGAACCGGTACTCGAAGCTCTTTTCCGGAATCGGTCTGGATTCGATCATCGTCATATTGACATTGTTGAAAATGAAGTTTCCAAGGATGTTGTATAGGGAACCGCTCTTATGGGCGATCTCGAAAGCCACGCTGATCTTTCCGGCGGTCTTTGCGTAGACCGGCTCTTTTCCGAGGATCAGGAATCTTGTCGTATTTCCCTTGACGTTGTTGATCTCCTTTGCGAGGATCTCCATTCCATAGAGTTCTCCCGCTGTACGGCTTGCGACAGCCGCCTGGGACGGATCCTTCTCCTCCATGACCTTCTTTGCAGCTACAGCCGTGTTTAAGACAGCGATCTGCTTCCAGTCTTTATGGGCGGACAGGAAATCAGAGCTCTGGGCCAGAGCCTGGGCATGGGAGTAAACGGTCCTGATATCGGAGAGCTCCGCTCCCGGAACGCCGAGCAGCATATGGGCAACCGGGACATAGACCTCGCCGACTATGTAATTCTTATACTTTAAGAGCAGGTCGTAGTTGTTGATCACGAAACCGGCTGTGGAATTCTCGATGGGAAGTACCGCATAATCAGCGCGTCCCTCTTCCACCTCGCGCATCGTGTCCTCGAACTCCGGAACATGGTAAAGATCCGCGTCCTCGCCGAAATATAACTTCGCGGCGGCATGGCTGTAAGCGCCCTCGACGCCCTGGAAGACAATCTTTTTATTCTTCTTCCCGATGGTCTCCACTTCCGTAAATCCGGTGTCCATTCCCATACCGTGAGCGGATAACAGGCTGTACTGGTATCTGCGGCTGACGGACATTAACTGGGAAAAGATCTCCTTTACCGCCTCTTTATTGAACTCACTGTGGGCCAGCTCCTGAACCGCTGCGATCTTCTGTGCCTCTCTCGCCGCATCGTAAACGGCTTTTCCTGTTCCGATCTTATATTCCGCCACATCTCCGCATACGGACATGCGCTCCTCAAACAGACGGACGATCTCTTTATCGATCACGTCCAGCTTGTCCCTGCATTCTTTTAAGTCAAGATTTTTCATATATTTTATGCCTCTGCTTTCTGTCATTTCTCCCCAGGTATTTCCCAAAATTTCTTTTGCTTTTTCAGCAGATCTCTCCGAAGCCTTGTCCTGTCATATCATTTCAAGCCATTTTATCCGCCTGAAACCTTATTGTTTTTCTTCCTGCATTTCTTTCAGCATTCTGATCAATACATTTCTAGTGTAAGCACCCGGATGTTTCCGATCTTCGGCTTCCAATTCTTTTACATAGAACGGTTTTCCGTAGTAGATCGTAATATGGGACGGGGTGATAAACGGGAAGTGTTTTTCCAGCACCTCCGCCGTTCCTGTCATCGCCACCGGGACCACCGGACAGCCGGATTTCTCCGCAATCTTTAAGCTCCCCTCTTTAAACGGAAGGAGCTCCGTGATATCTTCGTTCGGATTTCTCGTTCCCTCCGGGAAAATCCAGATGGAAACGCCGTTTTTTACCTTCTCGATTCCCTGAAGGATCATCTTTAAGCCTTCTTTGATGTTCTTTCTGTCTAAGAACAGGCAGTTCACGTTCACCATCCAGGTGCGTAAGAGTGGGATCTTTTCCATCTCCTTTTTTGCGACGAAACCGAGCAGTGTCGGAACTGTCGTGTAGCCCGCAAGAATATCAAAATAGCTTCTGTGGTTTCCAACATAGAGGACCGCTGTGTCTTCCGGTATATTTTCCGCGCCCTTCACCGTCACGGTCACCCCCGCCAGCTTTAAGAGTACCTTGAACACGGACCGGACGACCTTGATCGTCTCCAGATCCCGCGCGTGGGGATCTTTCTTTCCAAGCGATACCTGTGCCACAAGGAACGGATAGCTGAAGATCAAAAATCCCACCAGTGTGAACAGGACAAGTAATAATCTTATCATACGTAACAAACCTCCCATATTTTCTTTAACAGTAACGGTGCTCTCTTACGGTCAGCACAACAGGTGTGCCGGCCTATGGAACAGTTGCCTTTCATACACTTTAAAGAGTTACAGCAATGAGGTTCATAAGTTATATTATATTAAATAAACCTCTTATTTGCAACTCAAATGCACCTCGAATCCATCTAAAATCCAGCTCAAATCTGTCTATATATTGGCTTTTCCGTTTCCGGATCTCTGGAAAGGATTTCCTCTTTTCCTCCTGTCAGATATTCAAAGAGAAGTCCTGTCATGAACCAGAACGGAGCAAAATCCAGCCGGATCACGCCGTCAACGCTCAGCATCCGCCCGGTGTAATCCCACGGACATATCCCAAGGCTTTTCAAGAATGTTCCCGTGAGGTATTCTGCGGAAAAGATCAGGACCATGTCCAGGATCCCATGGCGGAAGATCCTGTCCTTTACCGCGATCTGTCCCCGGTCTCCGATCCAACTGTCCACCCATTTCCCGATGGGCCCCAAAAGGATTCCCATTCCATATATCGGGAACATGTATATTGATGTCTTTCCCATGAATTTCATATCTCCAGCCGCAAAGCCTTCCACGGAAGTCAAAAGGATCTCAAGTCCCCATCCCGTCAGACCGCAGAGCGTAAAATTCCTGACCCATTGTCTCCATCCGCCGCCGGAGCTTTTTTTTACTGCAATTTTCTGATTTCTGTTTTTCTGCTTCCATCTGTTCATGAAACCAGTATCTGTGATTCTCCGATCCGCTATGCAGCCTTTTCCACGGTGCTTTTTTCCACTTTTATTTTTCTGCGGCTCATGCCCTGGAAAGCCAGGATCGGCCGCTTACTCTATACATACTGATTTTTTTCCGGATCGTACTCATAATCGATCGACGCGAGTTTCTCATCCACGTCTTTCCTGTCTAGACAAAGCGACCTGCACAACTCGTCCATGTCCGGGTAATTGTCCCGCAACTGCGTGTTGATATAGCTTAACAGCATGACCGGATCTTTCGGTATATTCACCATCTCTCCCCTTTCCCGGATGATTCTTTCTTTCCAAACCATCCGCCGTCTTTACTTTCTGAAGCCTCCTATGTTATACTATAAACCATATGTGAGATGATTGCAAACGAAAGGGGATTTTAAAATCATGAAACACCTTCTGCTGCTCGGAACAGGGGGAACGATTGCCTGCAAGAGAGGAGAAAACGGTCTGACACCGCTTCTTACCGGCGACGAACTGTTATCTTATGTACCGGATGCAAAAAAATTCTGTGAGGTGGAGACGGTCCAGGTCTTAAACATCGACAGCACAAACATGCACCCGAAACACTGGCTGAAACTTGCTCAGGTCCTGGAAGAAAACTACGACAATTACGACGGCTTTGTGATCTGCCACGGCACCGATACGATGGCCTACACCGCTGCTGCCATGTCCTATCTCGTCCAGCACTCCAGCAAGCCCATCGTCATCACCGGTGCCCAGAAGCCCATCGACCTTGACGTGACGGACGCGAGAACAAACCTTCTGGACAGCCTGCGGTTTGCCGCCTCCGAACGTGCCCACGGCGTGACCATCGTATTTGACGGAAAAGTCATCGCGGGAACACGTGGAAAAAAGGAGCGCAGCAAGAGCTACAACGCCTTCTCCAGCATCAACTTCCCGTACCTCGCCGTGATCCAGGACGAGCATATTTTATACTACATCGATGACAAGTGGCAGGACCGCGAGAGTGTCCGCTTCTACCACGAGATGGACAGCCAGGTCAGCCTCTTAAAGCTGATCCCGTCCATGGATTCCAGCCTCCTCGACTACATGGCAGAGCACTATGACGCTGTCGTTATCGAGTCCTTCGGCGTCGGCGGCCTTCCGTCCTATGAATCCGGCGATTTCTACAGCTCCATCGAAAAATGGATCTCTATGGGAAAAGTCGTTGTCATGACCACCCAGGTCACTCAGGAAGGCAGCAACATGTCCGTCTACGAAGTCGGCCAGAAGATCAAAAATGCCTTCGGTCTCATCGAGTCCTACGATATGACCCTGGAAGCCACTGTGACAAAGCTCATGTGGATCCTCGGGCAGACGAGGGATCATGATAAGGTGCGGGAGATGTTCTATGAGACCATCAACCATGATATTTTGTGGAACACGGGAAGACGGTAATACGATTGAAACATTTTAAAAGACTGCATACCAACAAACGGATATGCAGTCTTTTTGGCTTCTTAAATAACGTCCGGAATTACGCTTTCCACTCTTTTTTATACTCTTCAAACTCTTCGTCCGAACAATAGATCGTATGTCCCGGACTTACTTCGTGATAGGACGGCTGTTTTCCTTCACCGTAATGATGAATCTCCGGATCGTAATGGATTTTTACGCGTTTTTTCTCATTGAGCGGATCCGGCTCCGGAATGGCAGAAAGCAGTGCCTTGGTGTACGGATGAAGCGGATTCTTAAATAGCTCATTGGAATCCGCCATCTCAACCAGCTTTCCGAAATACATCACACCGATTCGGTCGGAAAAATATTTGACGACGGAAAGATTATGCGCAATAAACAGGATTGTCAGTCCCATTTCCTGTTTCAGCTTATTTAGCAGATTGATCACCTGTGCCTGCACAGAGACATCGAGAGCTGAAACCGGCTCATCTGCGATCACCAGCTGCGGTTCCACGATCAGCGCCCTTGCAATTCCAATGCGCTGGCGCTGTCCTCCTGAAAATTCATGGGGGTATCGGGATGCATGTTCTGCCTGAAGCCCCACATGTTCCAGCATCGCGATCACCCTTTTCTGCAGTTCTTCCGGGTCTTTCACCCCTCGAATTTTCAATCCTTCCGCTATAATCTCCTGTACTGTCATTCTCGGATTTAAAGATGCGATCGGATCTTGGAAAATCATGGCAATATGATCGGTAATATATTTATGAAGCTCCCTGTCCATTTTTCCGGAGATTTCTATGCCGTTAAATTTCACAGTTCCCCAGGTGGGATCATACAGCCGAATAATCGTGCGGCCTGTCGTTGTTTTTCCGCAGCCGGACTCACCAACCAGTCCGAACGTCTCCCCGCGTTTCACATAAAAGGATACATCATCCACCGCTTTCACTGTAGACTTTTTTCCTCTGTTTTTTGTTGTAAAATACATGCTGAGGTGTTCCACATCCAGAATATGATCCTCAACACCTGTCGAATTCATCTTTTTATTATCCATGTTCCGCCTCCTCCTTCATCCTGGCGATGCGGTGCTGCAAAATCTCCGGCATCTCTACCTTTGGCGCATCCGGATGTAAAAGCCATGTAGCAGCATAGTGGGTGTCGGAAATTTTAAAATACGGCGGTTCTTTTTCAAAATCAATCTTCATCGCGTATTTATTTCTCGCTGCAAATGCATCCCCTTTCGGCGGATGAAGCATATTAGGCGGAGCACCCGGAATTGCATATAGGGTCTCTTCCGTGTGCAGATCCGGCATTGCAGACAACAGTGCCCAGGTATACGGATGCGCCGGATGGTAGAAAATATCTTCACAGGTTCCCACTTCCACGATCCGTCCGGCATACATAACGCATACACGATCTGCAATATTGGCAACCACGCCGAGGTCATGAGTGATGAAAATTACCGACAGATCGTGCTCTCTTTTCATATCATTGATCAGCTCCAGGATTCTCGCCTGAATCGTCACATCGAGAGCTGTCGTCGGCTCATCGCAGATCAGGATCTCCGGATTGCATGCAAGGGCAATTGCAATGACAATGCGCTGCCTCATACCGCCGGAGAACTGGAACGGATATGCCTCATACCGCTCTGCCGCGTTCGGAATTCCAACGGCTTCCATCAATTCGATGGCCCTCTGCTTCGCCTTTGACTTTTCAATGGATCCGCTTAAGATCAGCGCCTCTGAGATCTGTTTTCCTATTTTCATGATCGGATTCAGTGCTGACAGAGGATCCTGGAACACCAGTGAGATCCGTTTTCCTCTGATCTTATAAAAGTCTTTTTCCTTATATTTCGCCATATCTTCACCCTGATACAGAATCGAGCCGCTGTCGATATGGCCGTTCTTTGCAAGAATTCCAAGAATTGCTTTGATCGTAACCGATTTTCCGGAACCGGATTCTCCTACAATCGCCAGTGTCTCACCTTTCATCAAGTCAAAGTTGACATCACGAACCGCATGAACCGTACCTGCGAACGCCTGAAAGGAAACAGAAAGATCTTTTACACTTAAAATAGGTTCCATACCATTCGCTCCTTTCCTTATGCACCGCGCTGGGTTGGATCAAATGCGTCACGCAGACCATTTGACAGCATGTTGAATGCGATCATCAGCAGAGAAATCACAACTGCCGGGAAAAACACCTGGTTCGGATACTGCTGCATGATCTTCTGTCCCTGGGATAAAAGGACACCGATCGAGCTTTCCGGTGCACGGATGCCAAGTCCGATATATGCCAGGAAAGACTCGGTAAAAATAGCACCCGGAATTGCAATCATGGCACGTGTAATGATTGGCCCAATGGAATTCGGCAGAATATGCCGGAAGATCAGTGCCATATCTTTCACGCCGAGTGTTCTGGCCGCAAGCACATATTCGCTGCCTTTATAACGGTAAAACTGGGAGCGAATCATTCGGGCTGTGCCAATCCAGTTCTGTACGACAAGGCAAAGAATAATTGACAGCATGCCGGTTCCGAAAAAGAGGATAAATAATGTTACCACTACAATTTCCGGGAATGCACCGATAATCTCGGTAATGCGCATCATAACCATATCGATCTTTCCGCCGTAATATCCCGCAATGGAGCCATAGACAATACCGATAAAAACATTGCAGATTACCGAGATGAACGCAATTACCAGGGAAACACGGGCACCTCGCCACATTCGTACCCACAGATCACGGCCGAGATAATCCGTCCCCATCCAGAAATATGTTCCATCCTCAAGACCGCAGTACTTGTAGTAATCCACTTTGATATCACACATATCCACGCCCTGGACCTTCCGGTAGTTGATGACTTTCAGAATGCTGCCTTCCGGATAACGTGTTGTATCTTCCAGGCTGTCCACACGTCGATTCGTCAGCCATCGGGTTCCATCCAGAATTCCAACATTCTCGAGAACCGGCATTTTGGGCGGAAGATTGATTCGGTTCAGATCCTGGTCATTGTAGTGCCAGCGGCTCATCATTGGCATAAAGATTGCCATGAACAGAATGATCACGATTCCTACAAACGCTACAATGGAGACCTTGCTCCGGCAGAAACGCAGCATTGCATCCTTAAAAAAGCCAATCGGCTTATCCTGGAATGTCGCATCCGCAATGTCATCCTTCATCTGGACAAATTCAAATTGTTCTTTATCAGCCTGATATTCCGGTACAGCGGAAGAGTAAAATTTTGCCATTATTTCTTCCCTCCCATCCTTACACGCGGATCAACAATCCCGTAAGAAAGATCCACGATGAGTACAGTCACAAGAGATACCACAGAATAAAAGATCAGGGCCGCCAGCGTTACCGTATAGTCCGGCGCATTGATGGACTTTACCATAATACCGCCCATACCGGGAATCGAGAAAATGGTCTCGATTACAAGACTTCCGCCCATAATGCTTGTGAACATCGGCACAATGATATTCATAAGAGGAAGCATGGAGTTTCGGATTCCATGGTTGATCGTTGCCTGACGTTCCGTGAGTCCCTTCGTCTTTGCCAAAAGCATAAAATCTGAGTTGATGGTCTCTGCCAGTTCCGCTCTCAGATATCTTGTCACACGGGCGATCGGTCCGAGAGACAGGGCCATGATCGGAAGAAACAGGCAATAAAATTTATCCCAACCGGATGCCGTAGCATCGTAAATGATCGGAAATAATCCCGCTTTAAATGCCACAAAATACTGAAGCAGGGTGGCGAAGATAAAGGATGGAACTGAGATAAATATGACGACCAGAAACGATATCAGATAGTCTGTCATCGTATTTTTCCGGATTGCCGCCACAATTCCGAGGATAATCCCCAATGGAAGCGATATGATCAGTGAAAAAAAGTTAATATAGAGTGTGACCGGAATCTTTGTCTTGATCACATCCCACACCGGAACATTGACATACATCTTCAGAGATGTTCCCCAGTCGCCTTCCAGAACAAGTCCCTTTAAGAACATTGCATACTGGATCGGGATCGGCTTATCAAGATTATATTTTGCTTCCAGAGCTGTCCTCTGCTCATATGTCATATCTACGGCATCATCGAAGATTCCGCCCGGCATCAGGCGGATCACCATGAAGCCGATGGTAATGATAATAAACAGAGTTACTAACATTGCCAGAATTCGCTGCATAATGTATTTTGCCATATCATTCCCTCCGAGTTTCCTTTTGCGCTTCCTGTAAAGCCCATCGGTTACTTTTCGCCGCCCGATCACTTCCGTCAGCATAAAATCCGCCTGCCGGCTCGCAGTATCCGGCAGGCAGATGTTTGCAGGTTCATTCAGTTCCCGTCATCGGTTATACTTCTTTATCACTGATCGTGAAACCAAATCCGTAACCCGGAATGTATCCATCCGATGGGAGAATGACTTTCGGATTGATCAGATAGTAGCTCGGTGCCTCGTATACCGGGCAGGCTGCTACTTCATCAAGCACGATCTTTTCGATTTCCCTTGTCAGTTCCAGACGGTATGCCGAATCCATTTTTGCTTCCAGATCATAATTGGCTTTTTCCCAAAGTGCATCCACTTCATCATTGTAATATGGTTCGTTCTTGTTCGAATACATGCCGGTGTAAACTTTAAGTCCGTTCCACGGTGCCGGTGTACTGGTATTCCATCCTCTCCACTGAAGTTCAAAGCTGTTCGGATCTCCATCTTTCCATCCCTTGATGTAGGAGTTTAAGACACCGCTCGGAGCTGCCATCAGCTCCAGAGTAAAGCTGTCGCCAAAGATCTCCGGGAAAGATTTATGTAAGAACTCAGATGCCGCCTTATTGTTGGCACTCGTCTCATTGTACTGCAGGGTCAGGGTCAGACTGGTAAGTCCACATTCTTCCATCGCCTTGTCGTAATACTCCTTGGCAAGTTTCGGATCATACCCGAGATTTTCGGTCAGATATTCCTGTGATTCAGGCATTTCCCGGAATGTCTTGCCGTCAAGACCAAGGCACTTGCTCGCAACGAGATAATTAGCCGGAATTCCATTTGTCATTTTTGCAATGCTCTGACGGTCCACTGCATAGAACAACGCTTTTCTGAAGTTCAGATTTCCAAGGATTCCATTGTTATTAGTATTTCCGTGGTTAATCGCAAGGGTCTGGATGGAGGTTGCCGGTGCTACCTTGATGCTCGGATCATCCACATACTGTTCAATCGCCTCCGGGCTTAATGCGACTTCGTCCAGTTCTCCGTTTAAGTAAAGCTCAAGCGCTGTATTTCTGTCTGCTACAACTTTATAAACATATTCATCCAATTTGATATGGTCTGCAAGAACATAATCCGGATTTTTCTTCATTTTGAAAACGGAACCCGGTACCCATTCTGTCAAAATATAAGCTCCGCAGCTCTTATAAGTGTCTCCCGTGGAACCATATGAAGTCTTCGTCCGGTCTTCATTCATACCGGCCTCATACGTCGGTTTATGTACCAGGTTGGTCCATACATAGTTGAAATGACTCTTGATATCGGCTGCTGTAACTGGAGCATCTAACTCGAGGCCAAGCATATAATCGCCATTTCTCTTGATTCCCACTTCGTCCCAGGAGACTTTGTTTTCTGTCCCCTGAAGATAATAATCTGTAGCCTTTGTGATCGTAATATAATCACTTGCAAGCTGGGATGCACGGTTATTTACCATAAGGGGATCCAGACACATCTGGAAGGAATAGATCACATCATCCACATTGATTGAATCTCCATTCTCCCATTTCGCATTTTCACGGATCTTGATCTGCCAGATTTTTCCATCCGCATCTACCTGCTCTGGTTCACTTTCTGCCAACTCCGGAATATACTCAAATGATTTTCCGTCCGCGGTCGGATACTGACGATACAGCAGAAGTGTTGTTGGTTTGATCACATCCGCACTTGCACTTAACGTGTAGATATGGCTGTTTAATGTATCAATATCCGTCGTCATATAGTCGTTAAATACTTTCGGTCCTGTCTGTGCAGCTGCCGTTGTCTCTGCCGCCGTTGTCTCAGTAACCGTTGTATCGGAGTCTCCCGGGTTCTTCGGTTCGCTGCTGCACCCTGCAAGGGTTCCGATCACCATCGTGCATGCTAACAATGCTGCAATTGTCCTTCTCTTCATATCGTTTCCTCCTTTTTTATTTCAGGACCTCCAAACAGGCCTTCCATCTCGCCCATTTTCATTCCATTGGAATTTCTCCCAGCTGTTGACATTTATATGAATCTCATTATAATAAATTCCATATGCACGACATCAATTCAGCGAAAGGATGGTCCCTTATGTCATCATCGTTCCGGAAAAGTTTTCTGACTCATCTTCTAATTGGAGGAGTCATTGGAATTCTCTATTTTATTTTCAGTCACAGTTCTTTTTTTATGAACCGACTCATCAACTCCTTGTTTCTTGCCAGTTTCTTTCCCCTTATCTTTGGAGGTCTCCGATTTGTTAAAAATCTCGGAACCTTTGACCTGTTTATTTACAGCCATCGAAAACTCTGGAAGTACGGGAAACACCATGAAAAATTTGAAGAAGAAAATGAGAAGATTGCCCCGGCTTCCACACCTGAACTCGGATCCTACTACGAATACCGCAATTCCAGGAACGTATTTCCATCCTGTGCGGGACCGGTTCTGGCCGGCAGCTTATATCTCATTCTGTCGCTGTTTTTGACACTCTGTACCTTGTAGAAAGCTTTGCATATTTTTGTGTTTTCACGAATTATCAAACAATTTACATTGATTATCATTGTTTTAAATTTATTTCTGCATTCATTATAACTTTTCAGAATATGGCTGGCAAGGTAATTTCCGCATTTCCGAAGTCTCATTTCTATTTTCCGGCACAAAAAATCGATTAGGTTGATTCACCCGTTTTTTTTTCTGTAAATCAACCTAATCGAAATCTGCGTTCTTTGCCAGCCCGATGTTCGCTGTGCAGCTCTTTTTTAATCGAAAACGGAAAAATATCCCGGGTAGGAAACGTAGGTCCTGTTCCCGCGGACTGCGAAGTGATCGATGCTGCCGGAAGAGTGGTGACTCCAGGCCTCGTGGACGCCCACTGCCATATCGGACTCTGGGGAACCGCCAGTTCCGCGGAAATGGACGGAAATGAAAATACCAGTCCAGCTCTTCCCGGACTCCGCGGAATTGACGCTCTGAAATGGAATGACGCCACCTTCGACGTTGCAGTTCGTCACGGCGTTACTACGGTCGTTACCGGCCCCGGAAGTTCCAATATTATAGGAGGAACGTTCACAGCCGTAAAAACCGCCGGAAAAAATCCCGACTCCCGCGTCATCTGTCAGGAAATCTGCATGAAGATGGCCCTCGGTGAAAACCCAAAAGTCAATTACGGCAGGAGGAACATGGCACCAAAAACGAGAATGATGAGTGCTGCCATTATGAGGGAACAACTCTTCCGAGCGAAGGAATACTATAGAAACTATCAGGAACACGGAGAGGACCCTGATTTTCCATTCGATTTTCATATGCATTCTTTAATGCGGGTCTTCGACGGTATGCGTGTCAAGATCCATGCACACCAGGCGGATGATATCCAAACTGCGATCCGGATCGCCAATGAATTCCATCTTCGTTTTTCCATTGAACACTGCACCGACGGCTATCTGATAATCGATGACCTTGTGAGAAATCATGTTCAATGCCTTCTCGGTCCTACCGTAGGAGGAAAAGGAAAAATCGAAGCCAGAAATAAAACTTTTAAAGCAGGGCAGATTCTGGAGAACGCCGGAATCACGTTCGGCTTGATCACTGATGCGCCTTTCGTTCCGATTGAAGGTCAGCTTCTGCAGGCTGCTCTCTATGTCAAAAACGGACTTTCCCGGGAAATGGCTTTAAAATGTCTCACCATCAATAACGCCATCATTACCGACATTGACTCCCGTGTCGGCAGTCTGGAACCTGGAAAAGATGCGGATGTCGTGATCTGGGACGTAGAACCATTGGCAACTCTGAGTCAGGTCGGTATCGTTATCATCGACGGTCAGATTGCATACAGGAGAAAGGCAGGTGAAAGCAATGTTGATTATCAGAAACTGTAATCTGATCAATATGGCCGGAATCTACGAAGAAAAAAAAGATCTGGTTGTGGAGAATGGAAAGATTCTCGATATCTGTGATAACGCCGTGAGCAAATATAATGTAGGACATGTCAGTATCGATGCCTGCGGACACTATGTGACTCCGGGGTTTGTAGAACCTCACTGTCAATTAGGAGTGCGCGAACAGGTCTTTCGTTTTGAGGGAGATGATTCCGATGAGTCCACGGATCCAATTCTTCCGCAGCTCCGTGCGTTAGACGCCATCAATCCTGCCGATGAGGGCTTTCAAATGGCACTTGCCGGCGGAGTCACTACGGCAGTCACCTGCCCCGGAGATGCAAATCTCATCGGCGGAACATGTGCCGCTATCAAGACCTCCGGTAAAACAGTCTCCGAAATGACGATGGTGCCTGAACTTGCTTTTCACATGTGCCTAACGGATGATGTCAGAACGACCTATTCCAGCAAGCGTGCTCCAAAAACAAGGCTTGCCAGTGCCGCTCTGATCCGTGAAGCATTGATGAAAGCAAAAAATTACCACACGCTCTGGAAACTGTCCGAAGTGGATCCATCCAGGAAACCGCCGAAATTCGACATGAAGCTTCATTCCCTCATGCGCGTGTTTGATGGGATGCCTGTCAAGATCACCGCCAAGAGAAGCCATGATATGACCACCGCCATTCGCATTGCCGAGGAATTCGAACTCAATTATATCTTGGAAGACTGTACCGAAAGCTGGCTGATTCCGGATATTCTAAAAAAACATCAGGTGAACTGCGTGGTTGGCCCATCTTATGGACAAAAAAGTAATGAAAGCCGCTACCGTGACCCTATCGTTGGTTCTGTACTTGAGGAACACGGCATTACCTTTGCCTCATCCACCGCTCATCCGCGAATGAATATTGAGCTGGCTGCGATTCATCTGACGCTCATGTACAAAAAAGGGCTTACTGCTATGGCAGCTCTGGAATCTGCCACCATCAACGCAGCCCGTTTCTGTGGACTTGACCAGAGAGTCGGCAGTCTGGAACCTGGAAAAGATGCCGATATCGTCATCTGGGACGGCTATCCGCTAGACTACTATTCCTCCGTCTCTACGGTTCTGATCGAAGGAAAAGTCGTATACCAAAAATAGCTCTTACCCTGCAGGAGGTATTTCCCTATGAATCAGAATAAGTTAAAAATTATTGAGACCATTGACAAGATGCAAAATGAACTTCTGACACTTTCCCATCAGATCCATGATCATCCGGAACTGGGATTCCAGGAACATCAGGCTGTAGGATTTATCCGCACATTTTTAGAAGGCCATGGGTTCGAGGTTGAAACCCCTTATTGCGGACTTGACACATCTTTCAAAGCAGTAAAAAAAGGAAAGCATGCAGGACCGAGAATCGCGTTTCTCGCAGAATATGATGCCCTTCGCGGAATCGGCCACGGTTGCGGTCACAATATTATTGCGACCTGTGCTGTCGGTGCATTTTCCGGTCTTGCCGCTCTCATGGACAACTATGATGGGGAAATCTCCATTATTGGCACCCCTGCGGAGGAAGGCGGTGCCGGTAAAGTGATTCTTTTAGAGCGCGGCGGTTTTCATGATACCGATTATGCGCTTATGATGCATCCGTCAGGAGGCGGATCGAATCTTGTAGGAAGAGGGGGACGCGCTGCCACAACCATCCGCGTCGCTTTCCACGGAAAAGCAGCCCACTCTTCTGCACCTTCGAACGGGATTAACGCACTCAGTGCTGCAATCCATGTATTCAACCAGATTGATCTGATGCGTCCCACATTCCAGATTCAGGATAATATCAACGGTGTTATTTTAGAAGGTGGAACAGCTGCCAATGTCATTCCTGCACTCGTCCGGTGTGAATTTAATCTCCGAGCGGAAACCATGATACGAATTGAGTTTCTTATTGATCTCGTGAAATCCAGCATTGAACGGGCAGAATCCCTGACCGGAGCCAAGGCAGAGGTGGTTGTAGAACCGATCTACGCGGAACGCTACCCGAATAAGCCTATGTGCGAAGCTTTCAAAAATAATATGGAGTCTCTCGGAATTCACATGACCTGGCCAACACCGGGAAAACTGTACGGTTCTTCCGATATCGGAAATGTTTCGATTAAAATTCCGGCAATCCACGATTATCTGTCGATCACTGATGATAAAACGATTCAAAGTCACTCAAAAGCTTATGCAGACGCAGCCGCCTCACCGCAAGCCGATGAAATCTGCCTGAAGGGAGCCAAGGGTCTTGCCATGACTGCCCTGGATATTCTGGAAGACAGCAAATTCCGTGATGAGATCAACACTTTCCATGATGCACAGGTGCCGGAACGATATCATGAAAAGTAACGAATCCCATCCCAGTAATTGAAAGAAAGACAGAAAGGCAAAATAAGTCCTCTATCTGCGGATTTCTCCGTGAATAGGGGACTTATTGAAACTTTAAGATCGTAAATCCCGCATAAAATAAGGGATTTCGAACCTTCTACTCCGCGTCTTCCTCCAACGTATACGGAGTCACCTGATATACATAGTAGTTCAGCCAGTTCGTATACAGCGTGTTCGCCATATTTCTCCAGAGAAGCGGAGGAACGGAGAACGGGTCGTCGTGCTCGTAGTAGTGGACCGGAAGCGCCGGATTTAAGCCTTTGCTGAGGTCGCGGTGATACTCGTTGTTTAAGGTCATACGGTCGTATTCCGGATGTCCCTGAACAAAGATCTGGCTGCCATTCTGGTTCATAACGAGGAAGACCCCTGCTTCGTCAGACTTTGCGAGGATCCGCAGTTCCGGATGTTTTAAAATATCCTCCTCCCACACTTCTGTATAGCGGGAATGCGGGCACTTAAAGTAATCGTCAAAGCTTCGGAGCAACGGAACACGCTTATCCAGCGCTTTCTGTGTATACACACCGGAAAGTTTTTCTTTTCGTAAGTGTTTCGGGATTCCGTAATGATAGTAAAGTCCAGCCTGAGCCCCCCAGCACAGATGCATGGTGGATGTCACATGGGTCTTGCTCCATTCCATGATCTGGGTGAGCTCCTCCCAGTAATTGACCTCCTCAAATTCCATCAGTTCCACCGGTGCTCCGGTGATGATCATTCCGTCAAAGTGTTTCTTTTTGATTTCCGGAAATGTCACATAAAATTTATTTAAGTGACTGGCAGAGGTGTGGGTGGACTCATGGGTGGACATCGTCATGTAGGTACACTCCACCTGCAGAGGTGTATTGGAAAGGGCTCTTAAAAGCTGAGTCTCCGTCTCCTCCTTTAACGGCATGAGATTTAAAATTAAAATCTCCAGAGGACGGATATCCTGGCTTTTCGCGCGGTCCTCGTCCATAATGAATACATTTTCGCTCTCAAGGATCGCTCTTGCCGGCAATCCATTCTGTATTTTAATCGGCATTTTCTTCTTCTCCTATCATCTTCAGAAAATCCGCTTCGGAAAGGATCGGAATGCCAAGTTCTCTTGCCTTCTTATTCTTTGACGAATTGGATGTCACATCATTGTTGATCAGATAACTTGTCTTTGCTGATACGGAACCGGCAACCTTTCCACCCTGAGATTCTATTTTTTCCTGAAGCTCCTTCCGGTTCGCGAAGTGCTCCACGGAGCCGGTGATCACGAATGTCTTTCCGGCCAACGTCTGCTCTTCGCTTCTGGCTTCATTTGCGAAAGTCAGATCTGCCAGTAAATGATCCAGTATCTCATTATTCTTATCATTCTTAAAGTACGTCACCCAGGCATCCGCAAGCACGCCGCCGATTCCATCAATGGAGCACAGTTCTTCCGCACCAGCCTTCCGCATGGCATCCAGATCAAAATCGAAATGCCGGCAGATCACCTTCGCGTTGGCGAGACCGATCCCGGCGATTCCAAGGCCGAAGATCAGCCGCGGCAGTGTGGTGTGGGACGCGGTCTTTGCAGCCGCTACGAGATTCTCATAAGACTTTTCACCGAAACCTTCCATCGTCACGATAGCGTCACGATGGCGGTCCAGATGGAACATATCATCAAATTCATGGATAAATCCGGCAGCGATAAATTTCTCTAAGGTCATCTCGGAGAGACCGTCGATATTTAACGCGTCTCTGCTCACAAACAGATCAAAGCTCTTGATCTTTTTCGCCTGACAATCCGGGTTCGTACAGTAGAGGGATTTCACATCGTTCAGATTGCGGATTTCCGTCTTTCCGCCGCATACCGGACAGGTCGCCGGGATATCACGGACACCGCTTCTTGTCAGGTTATCCGCGATCTGCGGAATGATCATGTTCGCCTTGTAGACCGTGATCCTGTCTCCTGCACCGAGCTCCAGCCCTTCCATGATGCTGATGTTGTGGACGCTGGCCCGGCTCACCGTCGTTCCTTCCAGCTCCACGGGCTCAAACACGGCAACCGGGTTGATGAGTCCTGTTCGCGACGCGCTCCACTCGATATAGGAGAGCGTCGTCTCCTGGATCTCATCGGCCCACTTGAAGGCGATGGAATCTCTCGGGAATTTCGCAGTGCGCCCCAGGGACTGACCGTAGGCGATATCGTCATATAACAGCACGAGGCCGTCGGACGGGATATCGTAGTGCTCGATCTTTTCCGCGAATCCATGGACCGCCCCGGAAAGAGTCTCCGCGGTGACTTCCACGAATTCCACGGTCTCAAATCCAAGTCTGGACAGCCATAAGAACTGCTCTTTTCTTGAATTCTTAAAGTCCACGCCGTCCGCCCGCACCAGGGCAAATGCCATAAACTGGACATTTCTCGATGCTGTGATCCCGCTGTTTAACTGGCGGACGGAACCGCTGCAGAGATTTCGCGGATTCTTATACTTTGCGTCCACGTCGGCGATGGAATCGTTCAGCTTTTCGAAATCAGAATAGCTGATCACCGCCTCACCGCGTAGGATCAGCTGCCCCTTGTAGGGGATCGTTGTCGGGATATTGATGAATGTCCGGGCGTTCGGCGTGATGACCTCGCCGATCTCGCCGTTTCCCCGGGTAACTGCCTTTGCGAGAACGCCGTCCTCATATGTCAGCACCACGGTGAGTCCGTCCATCTTCCAGGATAAAAGTCCCGTCTGTCCGCCGAGCCACTCCCTGAGCTCGTCGACGCTTTTCGTCTTATTTAAGGAAAGCATCGGCCGCTCATGGCGCTCTTTCGGGAGTTCGCTTAAGACCTCATATCCGACTTTCTGGGTCGGACTTCCCGCAAACACGGTTCCCGTCTCCTGTTCCAGCTTCAGGAGCTCGTCGTAAAGCCTGTCATATTCGAAGTTGCTCATGATCTCGCGGCTCTCCTGGTAGTAGGCCTTCGCAGCCTCGGAGAGAATCGGGATCAGCTCCTTCATCCTCTTGATCTTGTCGTCCATATTTTATGCTCCTTGCGCTCCGGCGCACCCGGTTTCCAGCTTTCCGGGGATGCGGGGGCTTTCTTTTCCGGCTTTATTTCACCGTCCTGACGGACATTTCTCCATATTTTTCCGGTTCCGGTCTTTTTCTCGAACGGTTTTCCCTCGTTATTTTTATCTGACGGCTTTCTTCCGCCAGGCTTTCCCTGATGTCCTGAGCTTCCCGGCTTTCTTTCTCTCTTCGCCGGATCCACAATCTTTCCAAGTTTTGCGGCTTCTCTCGCCGGAAGGTTTGTGGACCCCTCCACCATCCGCATCAGGTCGCCCAGCTCTTTTTCCGTCAATTCCCGGTACTCTCCCCGCTTTAATGTACCCAGCTGGAGATTCATGATACGCACACGCTTTAAATTCATCACATGATAATCGAGTGCGCGGCACATCCGGCGGATCTGGCGGTTCAAGCCCTGAGTCAGGACGATATGAAAGGTATGGCTTCCGGTCTTCCAGGCACGGCACGGCTTCGTGGTCACATCCAGGTCCTCGATCCGGACGCCCTCGCACATCTGTTTTAAAAATTCTTCCGTCACCGGGTGGTTGACGGCTACCGCGTACTCTTTCTCATGAGCATTTCCACCGCGGAGAATCTTGTTGACGATATCTCCCTGGTTTGTCATCAGGAGCAGTCCCTCGGAGTCCTTATCCAGACGTCCCACCGGGTAGATTCTCTGCGGATAATTCAGGAATTCCACGATATTCTCCGCATGGTCCTTGTCCGATGTCGTGCAGACGATCCCGCGCGGTTTATTTACGATCAGAAATACCGGTTTTTCCTTCTCACTAACCATCTTCCCGTCACAGACTACCTTCTGCCCCGGATGGATCTGCATTCCCATCACGGCGACTTCGCCGTCCACAAACACCTTTCCATCCTCAACGAGCCTGTCCGCCTCTCTCCTCGAGCAGATGCCCGCGTCACTCAGATACTTATTTAAACGAATTGTTCCTTCCAATCTGTTTCTCCCTTTTGTTCGTATTTCTTTAAAATTTGCTCTTGCGCCCATTATATCGTTTCTGGGGGATGAATGCAAGGAAAAACGCCTGTCAGCCCAGGACATTTCCCTGATCTGGCAGGCGTTCTCATTCCATCTCTCCCTGGCTTCCCAGGGCATCAAAAAATGCATCTGATAGGAATCGAACCTACGCACGCGGCTCCGGAGGCCACTGCTCTATCCACTGAGCTACAGATGCATCTCTAATAGTATACAATAATTTTCTGATTCATGCAAGAGGATGAGAATTATTTTTTTGTATATTTTTTCACTCAATTTTTCTAAACTAAGGATGCATGCGTCCTGGCACCTTCCGGAGTCCCGCGCGGTCGCTTGCGATG
The DNA here is from genome assembly GCF_018785465.1 of Clostridium sp. MCC328. Taxonomy (NCBI): domain Bacteria; kingdom Bacillati; phylum Bacillota; class Clostridia; order Eubacteriales; family Clostridiaceae; genus Clostridium; species Clostridium sp. MCC328. Next base: position 109,386 of record NZ_WQPW01000018.1, on the reverse strand, counting down.
ATCTGCATCTTCGCATAAATGCGCGGCAGTTCCAGGGGCACTGCTTTTCCATTTCCCGGCTGCCGCGCTTTTCATATTTTTAATGCTTTCTTGAAAACAGATAGTAGGACGGAGTACGGTTTGCGCAGTCCTCCGCAAGAACTTTCAGGCTGCAGTAAACAAAACCATCTACGGCTCTCGCTTTTCCATCCCTGCCCGGCTCCTCATATTTTCCTTCTTTATAGGACGGATCCAGAATGCACGCCTCATTGTCATCGGCCGATACAACGAGGATGTAATGTCCTCCATGAGTGAACACCCCGGTATACCCTTCCCGGTCTCCGCCGGAATTTGCGATGGCGAGTCCGCCTTTTGCCAGGTGCGCCTTCAGTTCATTCAGATCACTCGTTTCCCCATAATTCAGGTTAAACCTTTCCGCAACGACGGGGCCCAGGATCTTCAGGCTCGTTCCGATCTCACGGTTCGCGCCAACCTCATTGGATAATTTCAGGCAGTCTGTGAGTTCATAGGTTGACAGAGTCAGCGCATCCACCATCATGCACAGACAGCTCGGTCCGCAGCCTGCTGCAGCCACATTCCGCTTCTCCTCCGGCACTCCGCCGTGGTCTAAATTATGTTCATAGGGATATCTCTGTGTTCTAACTGATTGATATATTTCATTACAACTGCTCCTTCCGATTGCCGCATGTACCATGCTTTTGATTTTCCTATCGTACCACCATAACCTTAAAACAACAAGATATATTTTTATTTCCCGGCTGCTGTCCGAGCCTTTTGCAGATGATCACCGATTTTCCCCATATTCCTGCGCGCCTCATTGATTTTTCTTCCCGATTCTGCTACAATGGCATGGAACTTTTTGATAAGAGCGCACAAACAGGAGATATAGAAAAATGAATGTAACAGATTTTAATTTTGAACTGCCGCCGGAACTGATCGCGCAGGATCCGCTTGAGGACCGCGCTGCTTCCAGGCTGCTTGTATTAGATAAAAAGACCGGCGAGATGGAACACCGCCATTTCCGCGATATTTTACAATACCTGAAAAAGGGTGACTGCCTCGTTATCAACGATACAAAAGTTATCCCGGCACGTCTCATGGGACATAAGATCGGGACAGACGCAGGAATCGAAGTTCTCCTTTTAAAGAGAAAATCCGACAATGTCTGGGAGACCCTTGTAAAACCGGGTAAGAAGATGAAAGTCGGCGCGGAAGTTTCCTTCGGTGACGGACTTTTAAAGGGAAAGGTTATCGATGTGGTCGATGAGGGAAACCGACTGATCCAGTTTGAGTATGATGGAATTTTCGAGGAGATCCTCGATAAGCTTGGCCAGATGCCGCTGCCGCCATATATCACTCACCAGTTAAAGGATAAGAACCGTTATCAGACTGTATATGCCAAGAACGAGGGTTCTGCGGCTGCTCCGACAGCAGGTCTGCATTTCACCAAAGAACTTTTACAGGAGATCGAGGAAATGGGCGTTAAAATCGCTCATGTAACTCTCCATGTCGGTCTCGGAACCTTCCGCCCGGTAAAGGTCGATACCATCGAAGAGCACCATATGCACTCTGAATTCTATATGGTAGAAGAATCCGAGGCGAAGAAGATCAACGATACAAAGGCAAACGGCGGACGTGTGATCTGCGTTGGAACCACAAGCTGCCGTACCCTGGAATCCGCAACCGGTGATGACGGGATCTTAAAGGCTGGAAGCGGCTGGACTGAGATCTTTATCTATCCGGGATACAAATTCAAGATCCTGGACTGCCTGATCACAAACTTCCATCTTCCGGAATCCACACTCGTCATGCTCGTGTCCGCACTCGCAGGACGGGAACATATCCTGAATGCATATCAGGAGGCAATCAAGGAGCGGTACCGGTTTTTTAGTTTTGGAGACGCGATGTTTATTCGCTGATGTATGTTAAATTTACGTTCTGCATATCATATCATGCCATAGGCTAAAGAGATGTGACTCCTTTATTCGAGTGACAAAGCAAAACCCCCGGTGCAGCCACACCGGGGGTTTTCCATCTTCCTGTCACCAGTATAGAAGGCGGTAACATCTCGCATTTATAGCATGTTAAGAATACTTGTAACTATTCAGTACCTTCATAGTTACGTGCAAAAATCCATTCCAAATCAGCTTCACTGATGGGATTTTTGCCTTCCAGCCTATGTTTTCTTACGGTCAGCGCGGCAAGTGCGCAGACCTACTGAACAGTTACGAATACTTCATCTAAATACTCAAGTATCAATCTAACGGAAATACCACCGTAAGAAGCATCTTAAAATCTTCCTTCGCGAATACCGCATGCGGCTTCTTCGCCGGCATTACGAGAACATCTCCGGCTTTACAGATATGCTCTGCACCATCTACAGTAAACTGACCGACGCCATCGATCACATGTACCATGGCATCGCCGATGGAATCGTGGGTGCTGATCTCCTCGCCTTTGGAGAACGCGAATAATGTCAGGCTGACCGCCTTGTTCTGGGCGAGAGTCTTGCTGACGATCTGACCCGGTTCTGCGTGGATCTGGTCCGCGAGATTTAAAACTGTTTCATGATCGATATTTTTGATAAAAGCCATTTTTCTTTTTCCTTTCCACCTGGATCTTCCCATGATCTATCTCTTTATTTTACCACGATATTTCCCTTTTGTATGTTGTAAATACAACTATTTTTTGCCTGCATGTCAATTTCAGGGGGCGATTCTTGTGAATCATCACGATTGATTTTCGAACAGGATTTCGTTAGAATACACCTATCCTTTCATTTTACATCCCATGGCTTGTCCGGCATCCTGATTTTTAGCCGAATCAATCTAAGCAGTATGAATATCTGCTACCCGCCGGGCAGCCGCAAAAAACATTCTAATTTCTATTGTTCAAGTCATGAAAACAAATCTATCGATCTAAAAACACATCAGGAGGTATTACAATGAACTACGAAGAATTCTGTGCCGCACTGCAGGAGGAACTTTTTAACCGGCTGGACACCAGCTGCTCGATCCACAGGGAACGTGTGCTCAAAAACAACGGCGTTGTGCTTGATTCCCTGGCTCTCTTAAGATTAGAAAAACACTGTTCCCCCGTGATCTCCCTGGAGATGCTGTATGAACAGTTTGAAAAAGGCCGCACGCTGGCAGAACTCTGTGAATATATGATATCGATCACTGACGCACAGCTTCCTGTTTCCGTGACAAGTCTCACTTCCTTAAACAGTTTTGAGGAATTCCGTAACCAGATCACCTGGCGGCTTATCTCCCGCGATAAAAATAAGGAGCTGTTAAAGACGATTCCCTGGATCCCTTTCCTGGATCTCGCGGTGATCTTCTCCCTGATCATCGAATCTGAAGGTGAGACCCAGATCAGCTCTGTCGTCACAAACACGGTATCTGCTTCCTGGAATGTGACAGCAGGAGAACTTTTTGTGCTCGCAAAAGAAAATACACCTCGGATCTTTCCTGCAAGTTTCCGCCGCCTTGAAACAGTGATCGAGGAATATTTCCCAGGAGCTACTGACTTTGTGCACGAAGACTGCCCTGTTCCGACGCTCTATGTCCTCACGAACGATGCCGCGCACAACGGTGCCGCCTGCGTCCTCTATCCTGATAAATTAAAAGACCTCGCGGACGAGTTTGGAAGTGATCTTCTCATCCTTCCATCCAGTATCCACGAGGTCCTGATCATCGCTGATTCAGAAAATTTTACGGAACCTGATTATCATGTTTTCTGCAATACGATCAAAAATGTCAACCGCGAATCGATCCAGCCGGAAGACTTTCTCTCTGATAACATGTACCTGTATCGCAGGGAAACGGATAACCTGCAGATCTTTACGGAAGTTCCTTGTGATTCTTCCGTAGACTCGGCTACATGTGTTTAAGTGCAGGCAAACGTTGCTGCACAGCACACATTCTACCGCCGTCAACCAGCCATTCAATTTCGTCTCGCATGACTTCCTTCATGATAAAGATGTACAAGGTTGACAACAGAATCTGTGATAAAGATCGCCAGGGCGATCGCGCCTGCCGTGTGAAGCGTCGAGATCAAGTAATGGGTTGAAAGTGCCTGATCTCCCTGGATCAGGTAATATACTGTCCGGTAGATTCCTGCTCCGGGCACAGACGGAAGGATTCCTGCGATGAGGAATACCGTCACCGGTGCTTTCATGATCCTGGCAAGAATATGGCTCAAAAATGCTACCGCGAGGATCGAAAAGAACGCGGCCTGGAGTGTTGAATGAGTCAGATTATTGATCACTAAATATGCCCACCAGGCAAATCCGCCGGAAAAAGCCGCGTACGGAAGGAACTTTTTCGGAGTCTCCGTCAGAATGGAGAACATCGCGACCGCCCAGAACGCGCTGAATACCTGTATGATCATAAGAGTCCTCCTTCCATGCTGCGGGCTACAAGAAGTCCCGCACCAACTCCAAACGCAACTGCAAGTCCCACAACGATCGCTTCCAGAATTCTGGCGGATCCGGCTGCGTAGTCCCCGTTTAAGGTATCACGAATCGCCGTTGTAAACGTTACGCCCGGGACAAGCGGCATGACAGCGCTGACGATAATCGTATCTGAATTCAGTCCCGGATAAGAGTGGCAGATCGTCATGGCTGAAAACGCAAGCACAAACGCTCCAAACGCGTTAAAGCAGAAATCGTTGAATTTCAAGGCTTTTCCAATCCATGCGGCTATCGCAAGACAGACACCGACTACCGTTGCTGCCAGAAAGTCTCCCAGGGAGCCGCCGAACATAGGCGCAAAGAACGCCGAAACACCAACATATCCCAGTCCCTGGGTCAGCCAGTCATACTGGATCGTCGTTGGTGCCTGGATCTCCTGCAGCTGCCTTAACGCCTCCTCCACCGTGATCTTTCCCTCACAGAAATGGCGAGATACATCGTTTACCAGGCAGATCCGGTTGATACTGGTGCATCTGGCCGCAACACGCTTGACACGGGTCAGTGGTTCCTTATTTGGATCGCTCAGCGTGACGAAGATTCCCGTTCCATATACGATCGTTTCCGTCTGTTCGTACTCCGATCGTTTCAGCATGTGATTCATGGTGTCTTCCACCCTGTAGATCTCCGCTCCGCTGACAAGCATGAGTTCCCCCGCCAGCACCACAGCTTCCAGCAGTGTTTTTTCGTTCATTTATTACCCCTTTTAACCCCTTTTATCTTTGTATAACTGCTATATAACCCATTTGCCGCAAAACCTACTATTGTAGATCTTCTGCCCGCGTGGCAGCAGTTATCGTTTTCAATTTTTTGATCAGAACAGGCGACTTCCGATCTGGAATACAAGAAATGCCGCCGACCAGGCAAGCACAAGCTGGAACATGACCATCCCCAGTGTCCATCTCCAGGACTGTGTTTCCCTCTTGATCGTCGCGATCGTCGCAATACACGGTGTATAGAGAAGGCAGAATACCATGAGCGCATAAGCGTTCACTGCTGTGAATCCTGTTCCCCCAAGGATTCCTGAGAGTTCCGCCATTCCCGCTGCAGAATTGATATTGCCGATCCCATAAAGAACAGACATACTCGAAACAACGACCTCCTTTGCGGAGATTCCGGAGATCAATGCTACCGCGATCTGCCAGCTTCCAAGACCAACCGGCTTTAGTACCGGCACAAGGATCTGTCCGAATTTTGCCGCAAAGCTGTCCGCCACATCAGAAATAAATCCCGCCGGTCCAACATTCATGACAAACCACAGGATGATCGATGCCAGAAAGATCGTTGTCCCCGCCTTTGTCAGGTAATCTTTTATTTTTTCCCAGACATAGATCGCCACAGTTCTGAGATTCGGAATCTTATATTCCGGAAGTTCGATCAAAAGAGCATTCTCAGTTTTATCGTCTGTCGTTCTATGTACGATAAGCGCGATGAGGATCGCCATGGCAACCCCCACCAGATAAAGGGAATATGCCACTAACATTGCCGATTTCGGGAAGAACATATCCGCCAGCAAAACATAGATCGTAAGTCTCGCTGAGCAGGACATAAACGGCGTGATAAGGATCGTCTTCAAGCGGTCTCTCTGATTCTCCAGCGCCCTGGTCGCCATGACCGCGGGAACTGTACAGCCAAATCCCAGCAGCATCGGCAGAAACGCACGGCCGGAAAGTCCGACCATCCCCATAGTCTCATTCATGACATAGGCGACTCTTGCCATGTACCCGCTGTCCTCCAGGAACGCAAGCGCAAGGAAAAGGATAAAGATGTTTGGAAGAAATGTCAGGATTCCACCAACTCCCGCCAACGCACCATCAACGACCAGGGAGATCACCCAGTCGGAAGCTCCCGCTGAATGAAGCCCGGACAAAACACCGAGCGACAGCAGTTCCAGTCCCTGTTCAAAGTATCCTTTCAGAAAATCCCCGACTGTGAATGTCAGGAAAAAGACTAATGCCATAATTCCAAAGAACGCTGGAATTCCAAGGATCGGATGAGTCAGGATCTTATCCACCTGATCTGTCATATGTGATTTTTCTTCTTTATTAAACAGACATTCCTTGATTACCGATTCCACGTAATCGTATTTTTCATTGATAATCTCTTTTTCGAAGCTTCTCGGCACGATCTGTTTCAGTTCGACCGGATGGTCCTTCAGGACTTCCTTGTCATATTCGAGCATCTTGATCGCATGCCAGCGCAGATTTGTGAGATCCGGATACTTCTCCCGCAGAAGGTCTTCTACCCGCTGGATCCGATCCTCGATCTCCCTGTCATAGTGGACGATCACGCCCTGGGGACCTTCCTCATAATGATGTACCACAGCGTGCATCAGCACGTCAAGTCCTGTGCGCTTTCTCGCGGAGACTGGAACCACAGGGATCCCGCCAAGCATCTCAGGAAGTCTGTGAAGGTCAATCTCCATTCCACGCTCTTCAATGATATCCATCATATTGAGAGCCAGAATGACTGGTTTCTTTAATTCTAAAAGCTGCATCGTCAGATAAAGGTTCCTCTCCAGAGATGATGCATCTACAACGTTGACAATTACGTCCACGCCATCTTCTTCAATGCACCTTCTTGTGACGAGTTCCTCCATTGTATATGAAGTAAGACTGTAGATTCCAGGCGTATCGATCACACGGATCTTCCGCCCTTTATAGCTCGTCTCTCCTTCCATCCGCTCGACCGTAACGCCGGGCCAGTTTGCGACCTTTAATTTTGCTCCCGTAAATGCATTGAACAGCGTAGTCTTTCCACAGTTCGGATTTCCTACAAAACATACCGTGATCGGTCTCTCTCCTGTGCTCATGATGCCGCCTCCTCTTTTACCTCAATTCCACCGGTAATTCTTTTTCCCAGTGCAAGGCGGGTTCCACGGACTTTGATGATCATGGTTCCGCTGTTTTTCTTATTCATCACAAGAAGAGGCGTATTCTCATTTACCCCCAGCGCCTCTAAACGCCGGTTAATTGCCTCATCCACATGGACTGACTTGACCTGATATGTCGCGCCAATATTTCCTTCATATAGTTTCATCCTGTGTCCATCCTTCATTATCATAATTGACAGAGCCGACTCTGTCATCTGGAAATATTGTATTCTTGTTGAGAATAATTGTCAATAAGTGTATCCTGGCACATTCGTCCGCCTGGTGCGGGCAGTAGTTACCAATCATCTTAATTTTTCTCCAGTTCCAGCAGCATCTGCTTCACTTCCTTCATCCGGTCACGCAGCTTTGCGGCCTCTTCGAAATTCAGTTCTGCTGCCGCCTGGCGCATCTTCTTTGTGAGTTCCTTTGCAAGCTTCTCCAGTTCCCTTGCGTCCATGGATTCCGGATCTTTCCTGAACTCTTCTTCGCCGGCACTGGCAGCCTTGGAGATTGCGATCAGATCACGGACCGCTTTCTTTATGGTCTGCGGAGTGATTCCGTGCTCCTCATTGTACTTCTGCTGGATCTCACGTCGGCGGTTCGTCTCGTCGATGGCGGCCCGCATGGAATCAGTAATGGAATCCGCATACATGATCACATGGCCTTCGGCGTTTCGCGCGGCACGTCCGATCGTCTGGATCAAGGATGTCTCCGAACGGAGGAATCCTTCCTTATCCGCATCCAGGATTGCCACAAGTGTGATCTCCGGGATATCGAGTCCCTCTCTGAGGAGGTTGATTCCCACAAGAACATCAAAGACATCCAGACGCATATCGCGGATGATCTCGGCGCGCTCCAATGTGTCGATATCCGAGTGCAGATATTTTACGCGGATCCCGGCTTCCCTGATATAATCCGTAAGATCTTCCGCCATACGCTTTGTAAGCGTTGTGATCAGGATCTTGTTGTGTTTTTCTACTTCTTTATTGATCTCTCCCACAAGATCATCGATCTGTCCCTCCACTGGTCGCACGGAGATCTCCGGATCAAGAAGTCCTGTCGGGCGGATGATCTGCTCCGCGCGGAGAAGTTCATGGTCCGCCTCATAAGTGGACGGGGTTGCGGACACGAACATCATCTGATTGATATGGGTCTCAAACTCCTCAAAATTCAATGGGCGGTTATCCAGGGCAGACGGCAGGCGGAATCCATAATCCACCAGTGTCTTCTTTCTCGACCGGTCACCGAAATACATGCCGCGGACCTGCGGAAGCGTGATATGAGACTCGTCCACGATGATCAGGAAATCATCAGGGAAATAGTCGAGCAGCGTACACGGCGGCTGTCCCGGTGCAGATCCCACAAGATGACGGGAATAGTTCTCGATTCCCGAACAGAAGCCTGTCTCTCTCATCATCTCCACATCAAAATTTGTCCGTTCCGCGATTCTCTGTGCCTCCAGAAGCTTGTCCTCACTCTTAAAAAAGGTTACCTGTTCTTTCATTTCCGCAAGGATATTTTCCGTTGCCCGCATCATCTTTTCTTTCGGTACAACATAGTGGGACGCCGGGAAGATCGCCACATGTTCCAGCTGCGCTTTCACCTCTCCGGTCAGCGCCTCGATCTCCATGATCCTGTCCACCTCGTCCCCGAAGAACTCGATCCGGTACGCCTCGCTTCCAGAATAAGCCGGAAATACTTCCAGCACATCACCTCTTACCCGGAAGCTTCCGCGCTTGAAATCCATCTCATTTCTCGTGTACTGGATGTCGATCAGCTTATGGATCACCTCATCCCTGTCCTTCTCCATTCCCGGGCGCAGGGAGATCACCATGTTCTTATAATCGATCGGGCTTCCTAAGCCGTAAATACAGGACACGGAGGCCACGATGATCACATCATTCCGCTCCGACAGTGCCGCCGTCGCAGAGTGGCGCAGCTTATCGATCTCATCGTTGATCGCGGAATCCTTCTCAATATAGGTATCCGTAGACGGCACATACGCCTCCGGCTGATAGTAATCATAATAGGAGACAAAGTATTCCACCGCATTGTTCGGGAAAAACTCTTTCATCTCCGAATAAAGCTGCGCCGCCAACGTCTTATTGTGAGCGATCACCAACGTCGGCTTATTCAGCTGCTGGATCACATTCGCCATCGTAAACGTCTTACCGGATCCGGTTACGCCCAGCAGCGTCTCAAACTGATTCCCCTCTTTAAATCCCTTTACCAGCTGCTCGATCGCCTGCGGCTGATCTCCGGTGGGCTGGTATTCTGATACTAATTCAAAATGATCCATATGATTTCTCCTGACCTATCCATGATATTATTAGAAGCAGTGCAAAGATCCCAACGGCGAAGCCGATCCGGAATATCTCTCTGCCTCAGGCTATGAATGTACGGAATCGTTTCATTCTTAGTATATTACCTGTCCAGTATAGCATTCAAACTAAAAAAAGTACAGAACAAATCGAATGTTTGTTCTGTACTGTATTTACTGTCCGCATTCCTACCTCGCAAACCAATCTTTCATACACTGAAGCACCTGCACCAGCTCGTCCTCCTGGATCACATACGGCACCATTGCGTAGAGGTAATTTAAGAACGGACGGCTGAACACGCCTCTCTTGTAGGCATACTCCTGATATCCTTTCAATACGGCAGGATCGTAGACTTCGACGCAGACGCAGCCGCCCATAATCCGGACTTCGCGGATCCTGGGATCTGTGAAGCCCTCCATCTCGCGGCGGGTCACAGCTTCGATCCTTTTGATCTTTTCCATGTAGTTCTGGGTCTCGAACAGTTCGATCGATGCCAGGGCCGCGCTGCACGCCAGCGCATTTCCCATGAATGTCGGTCCATGCATCAGGGCATGTTCCGGAACATCATCGTAGAAGCCCTCAAATACTTTCCGGTTTGCCACGGTGGCAGCATGACCGATATATCCGCCTGTCAGTGCCTTTCCGAGAACCAGAATATCCGGGAGGACCAGATCCGCCACGAAACGATTGCCGGTCCGGCCAAATCCAGTCGCCACCTCATCGAAGACCAGAAGGACACCGTATTGGTCACAAAGCTCTCTCGCCTTCTTTAAGAAGGAAACGTCATACATCCGCATGCCGCCCGCCCCCTGTAAAAGCGGTTCCACCAGCACACAGTTCAGTCTGTCATGATACTTTTCAAAGGCCTCTTCCAGGGCCGTGATCTCCGTCGGAATATGGACCACATACGGGCTTGCCCCGTAAGCTTTCAGCACGAAATGGTAATCCTCATCGTCTCCCGCTTCCATCGTCTTAAAGGTGTCGCCGTGGTAGGCATGCTCCAGGGCCAGGATCATGGTCCGCTTCTCATCTCCCCGGTTCATATAATACTGCAGCGCCATTTTTAACGCCACTTCCACCGCCACACTGCCGGAATCGGAAAAGAAGCAGTAATCCAGATCCCCCGGCAGCCAGGACGCCAGTTTCTCCGACAGCTTTCTCGCCGGTTCATGAGTCAGCCCGCCCAGCATGACATGGGAAAACTTCTCCACCTGGGAGATGATCGCCTGGTTGATCACCGGGTGCTTATATCCGTGGATCACGCTCCACCAGGATGAGACCGAATCGATCATCTTCTGATCTTTCGTATAGAGATATACCCCGTTCGCGTCCACGATCTCGTAGGGCGCCTTCATTGTTTTTAACTGTTCATATGGATACCAGATCATCGTTTTCTTCTCCTTCATCTTAACATGGACTCCCCGGTCCCTTTCCTGCCCCGCTGCTGCGGGTGGGATTCCCGGGAGTACGTCAGCACTTATCGCTTCCTATATAACCTCGGCATATTCACGGTCATTTTTCCGCAGTCTCATACAGCGCTTTCAAATCCTCCGCGTCCATGGAAAGTTCCGTGTCACCGTCCGCCACACAGGCAACCACAGGAACTCCTGTATAATACTCGCACATTTTCCGGTTGTCCTCATGGAGCACATCTCCCTGCTTATAGTGATTGAAAATGATCCCCTTCAACGGGATTCCCTGCTCTTTGAGGTAGTACGCGGTCAGCGCCACACCGTTGATCGTGCCGAGTCCCGCGTCCGCGATCATCAGACACCCAAGGCCGCAGGCTTTGACTACCTCCGGCAGGCGGATATCCGTCTCATCAAAGCAGAGCGGACAGAGGATTCCACCGCTTCCCTCCATCGTCACGTACTCGTACTCCTCACAGACCTTCTGAAATCCCGCCAACACAGTCTCCATCTGGACCGGATTTCCTTCGATCCGTGATGCCAGGTGCGGGGAGACAGCTGTCTCGTAGACATATGGACACATTTCCTCAAGGGACTGGCGGATTCCGGACATGTTTTTTACCTGGAGCGCGTCCCCCGGGATCAGGCTGCCATCCGGCCGTCTCTCATTGCCGCTCATGGCAGCCTTATAGTAGGCCGCGTCCGCGCCGCTCTCCCGAAGTTTTTTCACGATCAATCCCGTCACATACGTTTTTCCAACATCCGTTCCCGTTCCTGTAATAAAAATATTTCTGCTCATTCCCTATCCCAGTCTCCCTTCTTTGATCATCGGGATCATCCGTTTTCCGATGACTGCCGCCAGAATGCACAGTGCAATATCTCCCGGAACCGCCAGTAAAAAGCAGTATAAAAACAACGGCCAAAGACCGATCGGCGTATTTATGACGAAATTGCTGATCACATAATAGTAAACCATTCCAAATGCATACACGATAAAGAGTCCAATGAAATCTGCCGCCAGCAGGCGTCTGTAACCAGGACGGCTCTTCTCATTCGCGATCCGTCCTGTCACATAGGCTGCCACAGCGAATCCGATGATGTAGCCGAAGCTCGGCTGAAAGATATAGCCCGGTCCACCGCCCTGGGTGAAGATCGGAAGTCCCACAAGTCCCAGAACAATATAAACCACGACCGCCAGCGCCCCGTTCACAGGACCCAGCAGCAGCCCCGCCAGCATCGTAAATAAAAACTGAAGTGTAAACGGAACCACCGGAACAGGAACTTTGATAAATGCCCCTACCGCGATCAATGCCACAAACATTGCGCACAGCACAAGGTCTTTCGTTTTCATATGTTTCAAAATTATTTCCTCCTGAATTTTCTGGTTGCTCAAGAAATCTGAAGCATTTCCCTTTTCCTGTACATGCGCATCACTCTTCCGTTCTTTCCATACCTTCTGAAACAGCGGCTGCTGTCTTCAGAACCCGGGTGGTATTGCAAAGATGGACTTGTAGGAGCATAACATAGAATTTTCGCATTGTCAACCTTCTATATTTATTCAGTTAACAATTATCTGTACAAAAAAGACACCTCCTAAACCAGATGGTCTATTCGGTGTCTTTCATCTGCATCATGATTACCTGCCCCACTCAAACGCAATCCGCGGCGTTCCGTCCGGGACATAGATAATTCCGCATCTCTCAAATCCCTGTTTTTCAAGCGCTCTCTGCATGACCTTGTTGTTTTCGTGGGTGTCGATCCGGATGTGGGATATCTTCGACTTGGCGAAGTCCATGATCCGGCCCAGGATGTTGTGGACCGTACCGTCGCTTGCGACGCGGTGGACGGCGGCGTACGGGGTGTCTGCCTTCCAGGCGCCCTGCTCGATCACAGCGTAGCATGGGTCAGCGCCGATGATGAAGGCGAAGGCGGCATGGATCACGCCGTTTTCTTCCAGAACATATAAATTTCCTGCCTCGATGTCCCCCGGGAGCAGATGCTCCGGGGCGTCCTCGCCGTCCCACTGGCTGAAGTTCCCATGGTCACGCATGAACTGGCGGGCAGCGGCGTAGATCCCGTGGATCCGTGGGAGATCAGCTGGGGATGCTTTTCTTATTGTGAAGTTATCTTCTGTCATAGATGTTCTCCTCTTTTACGGGTAAACTGATTGCTGTTCCCATTGTATCATAGTGTTTTTCACAAGACAATCTGTCTTTTCAGCTCCCCTGTTCCTCATACATCCGCACCAGATCCCCGATCAGCAGCACTCCCACCGGTCCCAGGATCAGCCCCGACAATCCAAACAATTTAAGTCCCACATACATGGATACCAGCGATCCCAGCGGAGAAAGCCCCACCTGCTTCCCCATCAGTCTCGCCTCTGAGATCTGACGCAGAAAGTAGCAGACCACATAGATGCCGAAGATCACCGCAGCTTTTTTCCACGCCTTCTGAAACAGCAGCGCGACTCCCCACGGAATCAGCACAGTCCCGGCCCCCAATACCGGCAGTGCGTCCAGGATCCCGATCCCGCAGCCAAACAAAAACGAATAGGGATTTCCGATCACTGCCAGTCCGAAGATACACACGGCACTTGTTAGGAACAGAATAAACGCCTGGGTCTTCAGCCACGCGCTCACCACGGATGCGATCCGCTCTCCCACTACGAGAAATTCCCGCCGGAATGCGGACCTGCTCCGCTTTTCCCTGATGTCATCCATCTCCTGCAGTGTCAGGAGTACTGCGACAAAATAGATAAAGAAAAGGATGATCCCGGCGACTGCCACGCGGAGCGCAGACACGGAGCGGTCCATGAGCACTGGCATCGTGGAGTTCTTAAACATCTGCCGGACCTCTTCCACTGCTCTCCCCGCAAGCTCCACCAGCGCGTCCGCCTTAAGCCCCATCTTCTGCTCCAGGAGGCGACAGGTATCCGTAAGCCGCAGATCAAGGGCGGAAAGCCAGTCCGGAAATCTCCGGATAAAAAGCCCCGTCTGGCTCACCGCCATGCTGCCGCCCGCGTAGAGGAGTCCGAAAACAAGGCATGACATCACCAGAAGTTCGATCCCGCCGACAAGCGACACCGGCAGATGGTGCATCTCCCCCCGAAACGGCACCGCAATGCGGTTCGAGAGGAACCTGACCGACGGACGCAGAAATAGCGCCGTCCCATACGCACATAAAAAGGGAACCACGAGGGGTAAAAGATAACGAAACGCTCCGTATACCGCACCCGTGATTCCCAGGATCAGTAGAAATTTCTTCAGTTTTTTCTCAGGACTTACCATGGAATCACCCGTTTTCTGATTTGTACTTCCTTTGTACTGCTCATAGTATGGGCGGAAATTCCCGCGATATGCGCGCCTCGGGACGATTCCATAATCTGTTTTTTCCATGGTTCTTAGCAGAACATGATCATTTACAAGCCTCGACCTTTGAATCTAAAGATATTTACCTAATTCAATAAGGGCTGTACATTATTCATCAGCTCATTTTTAAACTCTTCTATCAGGCTCTTTCGGAATTTAAATTTTGACATAGGTGCTTCTGTTTGGCTCTTATATGCTGCATAGTCTGCCTTTTCTTTCATATTTGTTTCATTTGCCAATTCACCGTCCCGGAAATTGAATACCTCATATTTTACTTCTTCTGGATCTAAAAACCATTTTCTGGAAAAAGTTTCCACTTCACGTTCAATAGCTTCCTGCCTCATCTGATTAACAATCATAGAAATATCCTGACCAATATATTTGCTCTTATCAGCCTCAATTTCATCTACGATCGTACCTAGCAGATCGCTGAGCTTTTGATTTGTCTTAGCGAACTCCTCGATCAATTCCCGAATAGTTTTCAAATCTTCCTTGAAATTCGATTCTTTGTAATTATCCTGTTTAGGATCCAATGACTCAATAAAACCCTGCAACAATTCAAGAATATACTCAAAATCCACCTGCAGCTTATGATAAGCAATCAGATCATAATCATCCATAACTGGCTCTTCTCCATCTGGAGTATCTTTTTCATTTCGAAACTCTTCCATCACATTCTTATACATAGCTGCATAGTTTTCATATTCCTGTTCCGAAAAATCATATTCCTTTAATATGGATTCTTCGTAGTTTGAAAATGCCTTTAAATGTGCAAAGTCATGATCTAAAGACCGGAACATATGAATAAATGATCTTTTCTGTTTTCTGGATAACGCAGCAATGTCTTTCGGTGTCTTTGCCAGCGCGTGAATCGCCTGCACAGATATTGAAAACTCCTGCTTTACTTTATCCCAGTCTTCAGATACAGCAGTGCTATATCCACCTTTGGAATAAAGTGTCAGCGCTGCATTGATTGCGTTTCTAAATGCTTCCGGCTCCTGGAACGTAACAACCTGACCATACATTTTCTTGTCATCCAGTAACCGATTGGTCCTTGAGAATGCCTGGATAAGATTCTGATATTTCATAGGCGGACGATCAATGAACAGAGTAGATAAGCATGGAGCATCAAAGCCAGTCAGGAGACGATCCACCACAATTACAAGGTCCAACTGCTGATCCCGATTTAAATATCGTTTTTCTTTTCTGGCTAATCGCTCATTCAAGTTTTTATTATATGCCTGGATCATCTGCAGTTTATAACTTGTCCCAAACATCCGATAATAATCATCCAGAGACTGTTCCATTTCCA
Source organism: Clostridium sp. MCC328 (assembly GCF_018785465.1). Lineage (NCBI taxonomy): Bacteria > Bacillati > Bacillota > Clostridia > Eubacteriales > Clostridiaceae > Clostridium > Clostridium sp. MCC328. The sequence goes on along the minus strand of NZ_WQPW01000018.1, from coordinate 93,633 downwards.
CCTGGTTTACGTGGGATTTCTCATCATTTTCTGATATCGAATACGTGATCGCAACTTTTGGAAAATCCGGATAAGCCTTTGTAATTTCATCAGAAATCTTAAGTTCATCCTTTCCTGCTTTGATATCACAAATCATTTTATAATATTTCTGCGCTCTCTCAATCGAATCTACCGTGAGAAACGCTTCATAAGTTTTTCCCTTGCCATTCTGCAGTCCAAATTTAACCTCGGAACGATTCAAAATAACATCCAGCACTTTTCTCATGTGTGTTTCTGATTCATATGCAGCCGGATCTACTTCACTTTTCGCCCCTATTGTTTCTACCATAAAACCAAGCACTGCGGAGTCATGGATCGCCTCTTTAATGGTATAACTATGCAGACACTCTCCATACATTTCCTCTGTTGTCTGAGGCAGATCTCCCTTCAATTCATATTTATTCTCATCGAATATAGGTGTTCCGGTAAATCCATACCATAAAGAATGGCTGAAAAAGCGCTCAATCAAACGCTTCGTTTCCGGAGTGACTGCGCGGTGACATTCGTCCACAACAAAGGCAACCCGCAGATTCCGGATTTTCTGATAGTTCTTGTCATCTTCTTTCAACCGGCGGTTGATCATAATCTGCAGTTTCTGTCTGGTTGTTACAATCATATGGCGCTTACCGTCCGTTAAACGCTCAATCAACTTTCCAACATGCTCCGTATCATCTACGTCAATGGTATCCTGAACAGCATAAGACTGGAATTCCATGGTTGTCTGGGTGTCCAGATCTTTTCGGTCAATCAAAAAAATTGTCTTTTCAATGGATGGAATATCCATTAATAGATTTCTGGTGGCCTTATAGGAAGTCATCGTCTTTCCAGACCCCGTCGTATGCCAAATATAGCCCGACTTTCCCTGCTTCGATGCCTCACGCATAGCGCAGATCGCATGAATCTGATACGGTCGTAAAATCAGAAGTTTCTTTTTCTCATTATCCAGAATCGTATATTTTGTTACCATCTCATGCGCCTGCGGAATCCGTAAAACAGCTTTGCAAAATTCAATGTAATCACAAACTGGCTGATTCTCTTTATCGATCCAACCTGTGATGAATTTCTTATTCAGCTCTATGTCTCTTGCCGCAGCGAAATATTTTGTATCTACTGCATTGCTGACAACAAACATCTGTACATTAGAAAATAAACCACGGAACTTTCCTTCCGCTATATATTTTTTGATCTGACGATATCCATCCATATAAGAATGCTCTTTATTTTTCAACTCAATATGGATCATTGGAATTCCATTTATAAGAAGTGTCACATCAAATCTACGATTTCGGCTGTCAACCTGCCCTTCTGACGAGAAGACCTGATACTGGTTAATCACCTCATAAACACTGGTTCCGCCCGCAATATGCTCATTGTTCATCACCTGCAGGTGGATAGATTCGTTCCCTCTCTGAATATGTATATAGACCTGTCCATTTTCTCCAACCAGCCATTTCCCTGCATCGTAAAATGATGCATGGGAAACGTCATTCTTAATCTTGGCAAATTCCGACTCACTAAGCGGTGTATTATCCAGCTTAGCTTTATTGTTCTGTTCCAGGATATACTTAAAATTCTCCCAAAGCTGATCCTCCGTCTTAATGTCCGGGCGATACGTCCATTGGGATTCTTCCCGGCAGAGTTGATCAATCAACCTACGCTCAATAATGGATTCTAATTCCGGCATACTCAACCTTCTTTCTTTGGAAACATGTTTTGCAGCATGTACTTTTTAAGTTCTAAGAGTTCATCACGCTTACGCTGATGAAGGGTGATGATGTGGTCGAGATTTTCAAAATATGTCGCTATCTTTACTTGCTCATCTTTGGACGGGAACGAAACTTCTATATTTTTCAATTTTTCAAAATAAAGATTAGTTACACTTCCACCCTCAACTCTCATCGCAAATTCATTCCGCAAAGTAGCATTAAACATCGTAGCCGTGAACAATGGATTGTTGTCGGTATTAAAAACTGAAATCATTTCACCAATCGCTACATTCGGCATAGAAAGCCATGTACAGTGATTATAGTCCATCGGATCCTCACCTACTCGTGGAATCAATACTTCTGTACCTTTACTAAATCTAAGGTTATCAGGTGGCATATTTGTGTATGAATAAACTTTATCTATTTTTGCTCCAAATTTTGTATAAAGTTCCCCATATCTTATACACGGAATGGTTGCATCTTCTGTTACTGACCACTTTGGGCAGCTTCTCCCATAATAAAAAGTTCCCCAATCATCCAACTTACGCTGTTCCCAAAGATCAGTAAATCCTTCAAATCGAATTTCTGGAACCTTTTCCCCGTTCGCTGGAAACATTTTTTGCAGCATATACTTCTTTAATGCTGCCATATTATCATACTCTTGCTGATGACGGCTGATGAGGTTGTCTATTTTCGAAAAATAAGAGCCAACTTTTTTCTGCTCTTCATATGATGGAAATAATCCAACCATATTTTTAAACTTTTTCAATGACAAAACATGCTGTCCAGTTCCCTCAGAATTTATTTTAATTTGATCTTCCAAACCATAATTTAATCTGCGTAGCAGGAAATCTGAATCTACCCCCTTTGGTTTAAATACTGGGTAAAAATAGCTTATTATCCCCATATCCGCAACATCATTACGGTTAAATACAAATACATCATTATCACTTCTACTTCGAAAAGCAAAATATCCCCGCGGAATTATAAAATATCCTACGTTTCCGTTTTGACTTACTCGATCTCCTGAAAAATAATCGTCTTGTAATACGATTCCTTTTTGCTGAGATGAAGTTAAAACAGGATATTGATCTTCGACCGTCGTTTTTTCGACATAATCTTCGACAACCGCCCCCAGCTTGCGTTGTTCCCAATCGTCTGTATATCCCTTAAACCGGATATTTGGTGTATTTCCCATGTCTACATCTCCTCAAACACACGAATAAATGCTTCAACGTCTTCCTTGGTTTCCGAAGTTTTAAAAGTCAGGTTTTTCATCATTTCCAGTAATTCTTTGTTTCCATCTTTAATTGCTCTATCTGTATCCTGGATCTTTACGGTTAGATCTTTTAAACTGATTTCCGGCTCTTCTTCTGTTGTATCTACATAGCGCGGAATATTCAAATTAAAGTCATTCTTTTCAATATCCTCATAAGAAGCCAGATACGCTTCTTTTTCTACCGGTTTACGATTTTTATACAGCTCCAGTACATGTCCAATGTGTTCTTCTGTCATAACATTCTGTTTCTTTTCTTTTACAAAAAGATTCGAAGCATCAATGAAAAGCACATCCCGTCCATCCCTGTGCTTTTTTAACACAATAATACAGGTCGGAATAGATGTATTATAAAACATATTGGACGGTAGACCAATAACTGCATAAATGGATCCGTTCTTTAATAAAATTTCACGAATTCTGCCTTCTGCTCCGCCCCTGAACAATACCCCATGCGGCAGTACGATTGCCATCGTTCCGCTCTGTTTTAAATGATAAAATCCATGCAGTAAGAACGCATAATCTGCTTTTGACTTCGGTGCCAGATTACCGCCATAATCCATAAAACGTTCATCCTGTTTAAATCCCTCCGCTGCAGACCAATTTGCAGAATACGGCGGATTCATGGTTACCACATCAAATTCTGTTTCTTCATCTGTCGGCCAGTCTGCATCCAGTGTGTCTCCATTTCTCAAATGCTGATTTTCCGGATGTACTCCATGAAGAAACATATTCATTCTAGCCAGATTATACGTAGATGGCATTAGTTCCTGACCGTAATACTTTATATAATCCGGTTCCTTTGAGTAGTTTCTGCAACTTAACATTAAAGAGGCGGATCCCATACATGGGTCATATACCTGCAGGCCTTTTTTCTCTTCCTGTCCCATCATAGCAATACGACAAAGAATTTGCGCCGGTCCATGTGGAGTGTAAAATTCCCCCGCCTTCTTTCCTGTTTCAGAAGCAAACTGACCGATCAGATATTCATATGCATTTCCAAGAACATCTCCTTCCGTATGGATCAGATCTGCGCCCTCCAGAACACGAAGCAAGTCTGCTATCGTTGCACTCTGTTTCTGATCTCCAGTTCCAAGGCGGTTAGAATACAAATCTACATCTGCAAATAATCCCTCAAACAGCGGATCAGACTCCTGTACGCGGTTAAAAGCGGTCTGTAATTTTTCTCTCTTGAAACAATTATTCTTTACATCACTTAAAATATGGGTAAACGTCATTGTCGGTTCCAATGTATAATGCAACGATTCCTTCAACTCCGCCAGTAAATCTCCTGCATCATCACTGGAAAATGCTTCTTCATATGCCCTCTGCGCCTCTTCCAGTTTTTCCGGCACTTCATCCATTAACAGATCATACGCTTTCGACAGGTAGGAATCTGACAGATACTTGTAAAATACCAATCCTAAAAGATATGTTTTATATTCATTTGCATCCATTTTTCCGCGAAGCACATCCGCACCGTTCCATAAAACCTGCAGTAAATCCTTACTTGTTGTCATACTTTAATTCTCCTCATATTTTCTAATCATTGCTAACGTCATATCCATTACATTTTCTGCCTGCTGTATAATTAAATCCCGTTGAATAATTGCTTTTCGATAAAGTTCTCCAACAATGTGTTGTTGCTCAATTCCCAGAAGCGGCATGGTCAATCCCCCGATACTCTGAATTGTAAGTTTTTTTACACTCAAGGTATTACCTTGATAATACCTTACAACCTGTTCTTCAATCTCTCGTCCTTCATTAAACTGGTAGCAAAAGTACCACGGATCCAGGGTGTCTGAATCAAATGAACATTTTAAGAAATTAGACGTGATACACAAATTTTCTGTTTCTTTTGATACCGGAGCCGCCTTTGATTTAATCATGCTTATAATGCACTCCGAAGCTTCTTTGCTCTGATTTATACTGTGCAAATCCTTCTCAAAATCTTCCGGAGTATAAATCGCATTTCCCGAATTTTTTAAGCGTGTCACATTTTTTCCCAAAGCAAATTGAACCAATTCTTCTAGTTTTAAATGTTTCATCTTGCTCCTTCCTTTGTACTTTAGCTAAATTACAATTATATAATAGTATTTCTTTTGGGTTTTGTCAATATGTAATTTAGTTAAATTACAAAAAGAGTCATATAAAGCATGACTCTTTTGCACTACTGTATTTCTAGAACAAGGCCTCCCTTGTTCTCATTTCCACAGTTGCCAATGTCACAACCTGCAGCCGAAAACAGCCCCACCAGGATCAAACTTGAAACAACTGAAATTCCCCTCCGACCGGTTCTATCTCAAACGTCATTTCTTTCTTCGTCACCGGATGAAAAAAAATCAGCGATGAAGCGCAGAGTGCGATCGACTCTCTTCCACTTCCCATATTTCCTGCTGTTCTGATACCCGGCATATTTCTATTTCCTGCTGCCTTCATGGTTCCCTGGTCTGCATTCTCTTTCTTATCAAGTTTGGCAGTTCCCACAGGCACTCCATATTTCATATCCCCATACAGCGGCGTCCCATGATGCGCCATCTGTACACGGATCTGGTGATGGCGTCCGGTCTTCAGCGCAACTCTCACCAGACTCAGTTCCGTCCCCGGCATCCCGGCAGCTTCCCCGTCGATGGTTTTTAAGACTTCGTAGGACAGCTCCGCCTTCTTCGCGCCGGTTATCCCCTTATCCACAACCTGTGAATAATTCCCGTCCGGTGTTTTCACCATATAATCCACATAGTTATCCACCATATTCACAGGTCTTCCGTGGACAACTGCTGTGTAGATTTTTTTCATCTTATGGTTCTGAACCTGCTCACTTAAAGCCGCTGCCGCCCGTTTCATTTTCGCGTACACCATCACGCCGGACACAGGCTTGTCCAGTCTGTGGATAACTCCCACATAAGGTTCCTTCCCCGGTGTGCATGATTTGTTGATAACCAGGTGTTTTTTCACCTCGCTGACCATATCCGGTGCGAACCGCTTCGCAGCCTGGGATTCCACGCCCGCAGGCTTTATGACCACCAGGATCTCGTCGTCCTCATATAATACTTTTAACATCAAAATATTTCCCCTTGCATATTTTTATCGTAAGTGGTATAGTATATTCAAACGCGATAAGTAGTTTTAAAAACTATGTGTCGCATTTTAAATATTCACTTTAACTTTGAAACCAGACCCTGCGTTCATTTGCTGCAATGATCTGAAATTTGTCCGCCACAACCTATTATCGCAGATCCATATCGGACTAATTCATTTCATACAGTCACGCACATTCTGATTTCCAATATTTTCCCTGTTCAACACAGGCTATCCCGCATGATTGGAGGAATGATTATGGAACTGAAAATAAAAGATCCCGGAAGCGCGCTGACTCACTTTATCGCAATGCTGACCGCAATGGTTGCCGCGACGCCGCTTTTAATCAAGGCCGCATCCGTCCCCGGAACCATGCACCTAAAGGCCCTGAGCGTCTTCATCGTCAGCATGATCCTGCTCTACGCCGCAAGCACGGTCTACCACACCTTCGACATTTCTGAGCATGTCAATAAGATCCTTCGGAAAATCGACCACATGATGATCTTCATCCTGATCGCCGGAACCTACACGCCGGTGTGCCTGATCGTCCTCGGAAATAAGTCCGGCTACCGGATGCTGTCCCTTGTCTGGGGCATCGCCATCGTAGGCATCATCATCAATGCCCTCTGGATCAACTGCCCGAAGTGGTTCTCCTCCGTGATCTACATCGCGATGGGCTGGGTATGCATCATGGCGATCCGCCAGATCGTTGCCGCTCTCACACCTGCCGCTTTCACATGGCTTCTCGCCGGCGGCATCATCTATACCATCGGCGGTGTGATCTATGCACTGAAATTACCGATCTTCAACTCAAAGCATAAAAATTTCGGCTCCCACGAGATCTTCCATCTCTTCGTCATGGGCGGAAGCTTCTGCCATTACATGATGATGTACGGATATGTGGCTGCCGCGTAAAACCAACTTCATTTCCAGTATATCAGAAAAGCGGCCTGATCACAATTGATCCAGCCGCTTTCTCTCTTCTATCTCTTCCGTCTCTCCTCGTTCCTCTTCCGCTTCTCTTCAAGCAGTCTGTTGAACTCGGCCTCAGCGTCGCCGCCTTCGGCCACGAGACGCTGTCTTCTCTTTTCGCGGCGAAGTGCTTCTGCTTCCGCCTCTTTCCTGTTGTTCTGGATCATGAACCAGATACCACCGCCGATCAGGGCTGCTGCCGCGAGGATTCCGATCACGATCAGGAGGATCTTCGCAGGGAATCCGGTCTTCACATCATTGCTGCCGGCCTGATTCGATGCGTTGTCCGCGTCACCTGCCGCCGTGGTCACATCTGTCTCGCCCATGGTCTCCGTCTCAGCCTCAGTGCTCTCGTCATCTGCTGACGGATCCGCAGCGTCTGTGCTCTTCTCGGACGTTTCTTCCGCTGCAGTGGTCTCGGCCCCTCCTGCTGCCTCAGCAGCCGCAAGTGCTTCCGCCCCCGCCTTCGTCATCAGGTACGCGGAACCGATCTTTCTCTCATTGTAAATGTAGTTGAGCACTCCGACCGTTCCCTCCGGCGCTCCGTCCGGAACTGCGCCGAGACTTAATTCCGCGTCCGCGAATGTTGCGTCCTTCGGAAGTGTGATCTTCTTTCCTGTCTGGATCGCCAGGTCGGACGGCGCATAGCTCGTCCCGTTTACATCCACCTGGTCCTCTCCGGTGACATATCTCGTCTCATTCTCCGCGATATCCACATTCTGGAACCGGTTCAGGCCAAACTGCAGCAACGATTTTCCATCAATGAAATACTGTCTCGGACTTCCCTTTAAGATGACGGATACAACACGCCTTCCGTCCTTCTCACCGTATGTAACAAGCGTGTTTCCTGCTTTTAAGAGATATCCGGTCTTTCCTGCCACTGCCTCCGGGCAGTAATACTCGCTGGAAGTGTCCTCCGTGATCACGAGACGGTGCTCATTCCGCACACTGGCCCCGTCCGGGATGTTCGTCGTCGGTCCCACCTTCCATGACTTCGCGGAGCTGATCTCCAGAAGCTTCGGGTTACTGTAGGCCGCAGCCGCGATCTTCGTCATATCGTACGCTGTAACCACCTGGTCATCGTTGTTGAGGCCCGACGGGTTCGCGAAATGGCTCTCCGTGCATCCAAGCTCCGCGATCTTCGCATTCATCATGTCCACAAAATCCGGAATACTGCCTGCCACATGTTCCGCCAGGGCGTTTGCCGCCTGGTTGACGGATGCAAGAAGCAGCGCGTAGAGGCAGTCCTCAACGGTCATGGTGTCTCCCGCCACAAGACTCAGCTTATTTCCGCTGTCCACCTCCACGGAGTTCATGGCCTTGTCCGAGTAAGTGACCGTGTCGGAAAGGTCCGCATGTTCCAGGACCACGAGGGCTGTGAGGATCTTTGTGATACTCGCCGGATAGTATTCCACATGGCTGTTCTGTCCGAAAAGCATCGTTCCGGTGTCCACGTCCATGACAGCTCCCGCCTCCGCCTCGATTCCCGTGTCGGATGGCCAGTCGGGTCTCGCGAAAGCCTGCATCGTTCCCAGCTGGGCAAACACGAGCACGCCGCAGAGCACCTTTGCCAGTTTCTTTTTAAAAGTACAAATCATAAATATTTTCTCCCTGTATTCCGTATCTGTTCGTTTTCCTTACAGATACTAGCAAAAATTCCTTCCAAGATTGAGGATTTTTGCTTTCTATATGATGTTTTCCAGCAGTCCGTGCAATAAATTCAAAGCTCCTCCGCATACTTATGAAGCTTTTCAGGAAATCGGCTTCTCAACTGGTCCATAAGCCACCAGTTCATCCTTCTGCTTCCGGGAAAGCCGTTTTACCTTCACTTCCCGGCTCATCGCCTCTTCCTTCGTCTCGAAAGTTTCATACCACACAAGACGCACCGGCCGCCTGGGCTTCGTGTACTTCGCCCCGCGCCCAGAATTGTGCGCCTTCACCCTTTTTTCCAGGTCGTTCGTCCATCCGCAGTAGAAGGTCCCGTCCGAACATTCCAGAAGATATGTGTAGTTCATGTTATTCTCCATTTCACGGCGATACCGGCACCCGCCTGTACCCTGCCCCGACATTCCCTGCTCTCTGACACTTTACATGTTATGTAAACGGCAATGGGACCATGGAATCCATCACCGTTCTCCGAAAGCCTGAGCCCGCGGAATCTATATGAAAGCATCGGGATGCCTTAGATGTGATTTTCTGTGGTACTGTTATTTTATGCCGCAGTTTTCAGAACGTTACAGGAGCATTCTTCTATTTCCGATTCTGGCATATTCCATAACATTCTGTCGCTCCCGACCAATGTCATTTTGCTGCGAGCAGAAAATCCCACTCATACCATTATATAAAATTTTCCCCGAATTGCAACCAGACATTCGGGGAAAATCACACATTGCCGCATTTTGCACTTGTTTTTCAATAAAAAGCAGCACCGGACAACAGTCACACGCGGAACCAGCTCTATCCCTGCACCGTTTTCACCAAAATCAGCCTGTCGCCCGGCCGGATCGTGCTGTCTGACAGGTGGTTTAGCTCCATGATCCGTTCTACGCTTGTGTGGAACATCCTGGCGATCTTCCAGAGACTGTCCCCCGGCTTCACCACATATCCGATGATCCCCGGCATTTTTTTGAGCCGCTCCGTATCCAAAGGTTCCTCCGCCACGCTCAGGACCGTCTGCTCGCAGACAGGCTTTAACACCAGCACATCCGCCGTGATCTGAGCCTTCACCTCCACGGCGTCCCCGCCTGCCATGACAGCTGTAAGCCCGGAGATCCCCGGTTCAATCTCATATACCACATCCTGCGTCAGACCATCCGCGGCTGCCATCAGATGGAACGGCAGCACCTCCGACGCTGCCCCCACAGGTGCCTGGTCATCCGCCGTCAGGTATAAAAGCCGGATCTCCAGGACCCCGTCCATGTGGATTCCGTCCTCCTTGATCTGGACCTCATCGATCTTCACGTCCCCGTCGCTATGGCATACCTGCAGGATCCGCTGCCTTCCGGTGAGCTGGACCTTCTCCTGGATCTTCGTCTTCACCTGGTTCCGCACTGCCAGCGTATCAAAGCACACCGTCCCTGTCTCCGGAACCGCCTCCCGGTCCAGGGCATAGAGGTCCCCGAGAAGCTCCACCTGCTCTTCCTCGTAGAGCCTGATGTCCAGTTCCATGACCGCGTCCACGGATATCTCCCGCATCTCCCCGTCGGAATCCGGCTGCAGTTCCATATCCCGGTGCACTAACTTCACCGTGATAAACGGGATCATGTCCTCCGCTGATTCTGTGAGCTCCACATCCCCGGAAAACGGCACAGTCTCCTCGAAACACTGCACCGGCATCTGCCCGCCGCCCGCAGAGTAGACTGCAAATACCAGAAGATCGCCGCTGATATGGATCTTCCCGTCGAGGGGCTTCGTCTCCACATCCTGAAGCCGCATATCCTGCCACAAAAGCGTCTCCGCGTCCGGGTCGTTTCCAGGGATCGTAAGGACTTCCCGCACCCGGAACGTGTCCCGCCGCCGAACGGCGATGGCAGCCACGGTCAGCGTCTTCTTCAATACCTCCACCTCACCGTCGAATTTCACGTCCGACGCCGTCTCCATGTCCCGGATCTCGTCCGCCTTGAGTTCCAGGGTCACTAACGCCTTGACATTCAGTTTTCTCGAGTTGATGAGGCTCACATTCAGGTCATCCAGCTCCCAGCCCGCCTGCACATAGTCATTCTCCGCAAGCCCCGGCATATGTACGGTCTCCGTAAACGGGATGCTGCCGGCAAGAGCTGTGAGTTCTCCGCCGGGCCGCCGGTACAGGATCCGGAATTCCAGTTTTCCACTGATCTCCGCCTTCTCGCCGGGGTTCTTCACCGACTCGATTTTTACCTCCCCGTTCTCCATGATCAGTTCTTCCACATCATCCATAGAATCCGGCACATTGAAATCGTCATCCAGGGTCATCTGGGACGTGACGTTCCCCCTGCGACGGTTCATGTGGATATGTTTCTTCAAAAGTTCCATCATAAAAACGCCACCATACCTTTCCAAAGCCATGCTTTAGGAAATTGTATGATGACAGTTATTATTTTATGCCCGT
>NZ_WQPW01000018.1:0-82465 GCF_018785465.1 Clostridium sp. MCC328 | reverse complement strand
CGCTGATGGGATTTTTGCCCTCCAGCCTATGTTTTCTTACGGTCAGCGCAGCAAGTGCGCAGACCTACTGAACAGTTACGCCCGTTGTTACTTTCAATCCGGCGGCCTGGGCTTCTTTTCGCTCAATGCAGCACATCCGCAGGTCTGCTTAAAGGTCCTCCGGTTGTACTGCTGCTTAGATCTATTCTGCTACAGCTCCTCCTTCGCCTTTTCCAGCTCCTTCTCCAGCTCTTTCACCCGGCGCTCCAGCTCGTCGATGGTCTCCTGCATCTTGCAGATGTGTTCCGTGTTGATCTTCTTTGACGGATCTTTCACCGGCACACCGTCCTTTTTGACCTGTCTCGCGGGGATTCCGGCTGCGGTACTGTTCTCCTCCAGGGGCTTTAAAAGGACCGCGTTCGCTGCGATCTGGCAGTTGTCACCCACCTCGAAGGCGCCGAGGATCTTCGCTCCGGCTCCAATGAGGACATTGTTTCCGATGGTCGGATGGCGTTTTCCCTTCTTTGTTCCGACACCGCCCAACGTCACGCCCTGGTAGATCGTGCAGTTATCCCCCACCACCGTGGTCTCGCCGATGACGATGCCGCAGCCGTGGTCGATGAGGATCCCACGTCCCAGGACCGCGCCCGGATGGATCTCGATCAGAGTGAAAAATCTGGCGATCTGGGAGATCAGACGGCCGAGGAACCGCATATTGTGGGTCCAGAACCAGTGAGCGATCCGGTGCCAGATCAGGGCATGGACTCCCTGGTATAAAAGCAGGACCTCCAGCGCGCTTCTCGCCGCCGGATCTCTCTCCTGAACCGCCTTTACATCAAGCCAGATATCTTTCAACAACATGTTTTTCCTCTCCTCTGCCATCCCGTTGTAATCTTTTAAGACATATTTTCTCTGTCTATCATACGTATTCTGCCCATATTGTGTGTCCGAATTTCTTCACATCAGATCATTTCGGTCAATCGGTCACGTTCCACATCTGCCATCAGGACATTTATGGCTGATTACATGTATTCTAGCAGAAATGATTATCAAAGTAAAGCGTTAACTCAATACATCAGTGCAAAATATCGAGTCTGTCTTACCTATATAAAGTAATTTCCGATTACACAATATAAGGAAACGCATTTGTAAGCAAAACACGACCCTCCGGATTTACTGAAATACCACCGGCTTATCCCGATACTCTGTCTTCACGATCAGCACCGGATACGAGTTCTCTGTCCCCCTCGCCTCACCAGCCTCCGGTCCCGTAAGTTCCGTGCGGATCACGATGGAATTATCCGTCTCATAGAGTTCCTTCACCGCCACGCTGTAGCCGCCGCCTTTCTGCGGACCCTCGCCGATGACGATATACATTTCCAGCCCGTCCGCGTATGTAAGCTTGAATGGTTTTTCCCGCTTTTTGTCGATCAGCTCCTTTAATGCCGCCGGGATATCCGCCTCCCCGGTGACTGTAAATTCCAGGTCTTCTCCCTGCTTCTCCTCAGAATTTCCGGACTGACATCCGGTAAATGCCGCAATCCCGCCCAAGATCACCATCAGGACTCCCAGCACCGTAAGCACCTTTCTCGCGCGCCTTGGCAAACGTCTGAACATAAAATAAGATCCCCATCATGGATTTTGTTACAATCCTATTCCGGGGATCCCATTTATATGAGTTTCTTATTCGTAACTGTTCAGCAGATCTGCCCACTTGCTGCGCTGACCGTAAGAAAACTTAAGCTGGAAAGCAAAAATCCCATCAGTCGCTGTCCGGTAAAAACTTGATCTTTACCATGATCTGCTTCGCAACCTGATTCTCTGCAAGCTCAATATCGTCTACATGAGTCGCGAAAGGCAGGTCGCCCTCGAATTCTTCCAGCTCTACGCTGATCCAGTTCTGGGCTGCATCTCTGGCGTTTTCGATAGCGTCCTCTAAATCGGCACCGTCCGCCTCACACATCTCCAGATCCGGAAAGAATGCGTGATAACCGTTTCCATCTTCTTTCTCTGTAAATACGGCAGGATATGTAAATGTCATAGTTTTCTCCTCTCCGATCTTTTTTTAATCAACATGAGCCGCAGGCTGCAAAGCAAACGCTGCAGGCTGCGGCCCATGTATTTATCGTAAGCAGCACCGTTCAGTCATGCAGTAACCAAAACTGGCACATAACCGGACTCTGACATGTCTTACTCGTTATCTTCCTTCTTCTCAGAACGCTCGCGTCTGTCGTCGCGGCGTCCGCCTCTTCTGTCATCGCGTCTCTCCGGGCGGTCGCTTCTCTCGCGTCTTTCCGGACGTGTTAACTTCTCAAGGTCTGCTGTCATATCTTCCGGTCTCATGGTCAGGTTGATCCTTCCCATGCGGTCTACCTCAACGACTCTGACGGTAACCTCATCGCCGATGTTTACGACATCTTCAACTTTTGCTACGCGCTTGTCGGAGAGCTTGGAAATATGAACCATGCCATCCTTGTTCGGAGCAAGCTCAACGAATGCGCCGAATTCCATGACGCGGACAACCTTACCTGTGTAGATCATACCCGGCTCAACGTCTGTCACGATGTTTCTGATAGTAGCGATGGCCTTATCGATCATCTCCTGATCAGTACCGCATACATTTACAGCACCGTCGTCTGTGATGTCGATCTTAACTCCTGTCTCCTCGATGATCTTATTGATCACTTTACCCTGCTTGCCGACTACATCGCCAATCTTAGCCGGATCGATGGTGATCTGTGTGATCTTCGGAGCGTACTTGGACAGAGTCTTTCTCGGCTCGCTGATAACCGGAGCCATAATGTTATCCATGATGTAAAGTCTTGCTTCACGGCAGCGTCTGATCGCCTCCTCGATGATCGGGCGTGTTAAACCGTGGATCTTGATATCCATCTGGATCGCAGTGATACCTTCGTGAGTACCGCCTACCTTGAAGTCCATGTCTCCGAAGAAGTCCTCAAGACCCTGGATATCGGTAAGAACGATGTAATCGTCGTCTGTCTCGCCTGTTACAAGACCGCAGGAGATACCGGCTACCATAGTCTTGATCGGAACACCTGCTGCCATAAGGGACAGGGTAGATGCACAGATGCTGGCCTGGGATGTGGAACCGTTGGACTCCATTGTCTCAGATACAGTACGGATCGCGTACGGGAACTCTTCCTCGCTCGGAAGTACCGGTACAAGGGCACGCTCAGCAAGAGCGCCATGACCGATTTCACGGCGTCCCGGTCCTCTGGACGGCTTTGTCTCACCTACGGAGAAGGACGGGAAGTTGTAGTGGTGCATATATCTCTTTGTTGTCTCATTCTCATCAAGACCGTCAAGACGCTGTGCCTCGGAAAGCGGTGCAAGTGTGCAGGCGTTTAAGATCTGGGTCTGTCCGCGGGTGAACATACCGGAACCATGTACGCGCGGAAGAATATCGATCTCAGCAGCTAACGGACGGATCTCGTCGATGCGGCGGCCATCCGGGCGCTTGTGGTCTTTTAAGATCATCTTTCTTACGGTCTTCTTCTGATACTGGTAAACAGCCTGTCCGATAAGCGGAAGCCACTCTTCGTTTTCAGCAAATGCCTCTTCGAGACGCTCTGTGATCTGGCGGATGTTCTCCTCACGTTTCTGCTTCTCGTCTGTGAATACTGCCTCTTCCATCTCAGCCGGCGGAACGATCTCTTTGATCGCAGCAAACAGCTCATCCGGAATTGCGCAGCTCTCGTAAGTGTGCTTTTCTTTACCGCACTCAGCAACGATGCGGTCGATGAATTTAATGATCTCCTGGTTTACTTCGTGTGCCTTGAAGATCGCGTTGATCATGGTCTGCTCCGGAACTTCCTTTGCGCCAGCCTCGATCATGATAACTTTCTCTCTTGTGGACGCAACGGTAAGAGCAAGATCAGATACCTTCTTCTGAGCGGATGTCGGGTTGATAATGAACTCGCCGTCAATAAGACCTACCTGGGTCATTGCACATGGGCCGTCGAACGGAATATCGGAAATGCATGTAGCAATCGCGGAACCGAGCATAGCTGTGAGCTCCGGGCTGCACTCCGGGTCAACAGACATAACAATGTTGTCAAGTGTTACGTCGTTTCTGTAGTCCTTCGGGAATAACGGACGCATCGGACGGTCGATAACACGGGAAGTAAGGGTCGCGTTCTCGGATGCCTTTCCCTCTCTCTTTGTGAATCCGCCCGGGATTTTTCCTACGGAGTATAATTTTTCTTCATATTCTACGCTTAACGGGAAGAAATCGATTCCGTCTCTCGGTTTGTCAGATGCAGTTGCGGTAGAAAGAACAACTGTATCGCCGTAGTGCATGAATGCTGCACCGTTTGCCTGCTTTGCAACGCGGCCTACCTCAACGGTAAGGGTACGTCCTGCAAGTTCCATGGAAAAACTCTTAAACATGGCTTCGTCTCCTTTTCTTAAATGTTGCGACAGAAGAAGCCGAAACTACTAAACTAAACATGATCCACGCATTGGTTAACACGCGAACCCGTAAGCTCCGGATCACTCATGCCTACTTTAGCGGTCTCGGAAGTTTCTTCCGTCTGTCAATTACAACAAAGGTGGAGTACACGAAATCATGCGCTCCACCCATAAGTCTGCTATTACTTTCTGATGCCTAACTTCTCAATAAGAGCACGGTATCCTTCAAGATCAGATTTCTTAAGGTATGCAAGAAGACCACGTCTCTGACCTACCATCATAAGAAGACCACGTCTGGAATGATGATCTTTCGGGTTAACTTTTAAATGCTCTGTGAGCTCTGCGATTCTCTCTGTAAGAATTGCGATCTGAACTTCCGGTGAACCTGTGTCGCCCGGTTTTCTGCCGTACTCAGCGATAATAGCTGCTTTCTTTTCCTTTGAAATCATTGTAATTTCCTCCTTAAAATTCTTTAAACTTACCGATCACCAGGTCCCGGTTGGAGTTATCCGCTGACCGAGCGTCGGCGCTTTCACATACTCCGACAGTATAGCATACCTGTCTTTAAAAGTAAATATGTTTTTTTCATAAAAAGCTCCAGTAAAAAGCGCCAGAATCTTCCAGTTCAAAAAAGCAGTTCAACTCGTGTTTAAACGTCACAAAATTGAACTGCTTTTCTTTTAAACAGATTTTAAAATCCAGGTCCGACTTCCTGCTCTGT
This sequence comes from Clostridium sp. MCC328, assembly GCF_018785465.1. Taxonomy (NCBI): domain Bacteria; kingdom Bacillati; phylum Bacillota; class Clostridia; order Eubacteriales; family Clostridiaceae; genus Clostridium; species Clostridium sp. MCC328. Next base: position 77,334 of record NZ_WQPW01000018.1, on the reverse strand, counting down.
CATGCCTTCCGTCTCCTGCACGAATCCCGGTCCGAAGCTCTCGTTGTCCCCGCCCGCCGTAACTGCAGGTGTCGTCTCAGGTGCCGCGGTTGTCTCCGGCACGGACGGTCCCGCCGCGGTCGTTTCCGGCGCTGCCGTGGTCGCCGGTGCTGCCGTCGTCTCAGGTGCCGCGGTTGTCGGCACTGCCGTCGTAGCTGCCGTTGTCTCCGCCGTCCCGTCCTTCTTCGTTCCGCCGGTCTTGGAGCTCTCCGTGCCGTCTAAATGGTAGCACAGGACTGGATCTCCCGCGGAGATGTTCTCGTAGATGGTCTTCGCCACTGCCGGCGGCAGGTTGACGCAGCCGTGGGATCCGCCATTCTTGTAGATCGTTCCACCAAATGTCTTTCTCCAATTCGCGTCATGCAGACCGATTCCGCCGTTAAACGGCATCCAGTAGGAAACAGGAGTCGCGTATCCCTGGCCTTTCAGGGTCGCATTTCTCTGCTTATACGTGATGGAATAAGCACCCGCCGGGGTACTCCAGCCCTTCGCGGCATTTCCGGACACGAAATCCGACTCCACAAGAAGCTTTCCATTCGCATAGAAGTAAAGATGCTGCGCCGTCAGGTTGATTTCCACGTATGTATTTCCATAATCATTTCCCGAATGGCTCGCGGCCTTCTGGGAATACTCCGGCTCTCTGGATGTCTGCTCCCCATTTTTGATGAGGCTCACGAGTGCTGCCGTCTCCTTCGCCTGGTCGATCTTCCATCCGTAATTTCCGGTGGTGATGGTCACCGTCTTTCCGTAGGATGTCTTCAATGTCTTCGGCTTATACGCGGTGTTGCAGGTGGATGCCAGGTTCTTGACATACTCCGCCGCCTTCGACTCGCTGACACTGACGCTCGTTCCGTTGACCGTGAGCCAGTTATGGATCTCATTTCCGTTCAGCGTCTCCGCTTTATCTCCAAACTTATATGTGATCTTTGCCCCCACATACTTGTTCATGGTCTCGCAGGCCGTCTTAAGTGCCTCGTCCTCGGAGGTCACCGAAGGAGCCAGATAACATCCCTGCTCCTCGAGGTCCACGCTCTCCGCCAGGGACATGATCGCAGTGGCGACCGCCTCTTTCACCTTGTCCTCCAGGAGCTCCGTTCCCTCATCCTCTTTTATGATCGAGTAAGAGCCTGTCGCGGAATCATAATCAGAGATCTTCGCGTCCTCCGGCTCTCTCATATTTTCCTCGTCCATGCAGGAGAGACCTTCTACTGCCTCATTCAGCATATCGTCGCTGTAGCGGAGCAGGGCATCCGTATTTACCTCATTCACCGCTTTTCCAAACCGGTATTTTCCCCAGTCCATCGGCTTCTGGGAGGCGATGGCCTTATCTAACGTATCATCAAACTCCGCGTAAAGTCCCACACTCTCCCCGGTGATGGACTCAGAGAGACCCTCGCGCCCATTGATGGTCAGCGTATATCCCTTTAACTGCTCCATGATGGCGTCTTCCACTTCCGATGCCGTCTTTCCCGTCACATCCATGCCGTCAACGATGGTTCCGGGCAGAAAACATGTCTTGTATTTTGAGGATTCATGCCAGTAGAGGCCGCCGCCAACGGCTCCAACGAGAACGACCACGCCGCCGCACACAGCCGCGATCTTTACCGCCAGGTCCTTATTCATTCCGGTCCCGCGGTTTTTCCCCCGTTTTCTCCCTTTCTGGGCCTTAAATTCTGCATATGTCATCGCCGGCTTCTGCTCCGGCGCCTGCTTTTCTTTTTCCCCGCCTTCCGGCTTATTTTCTAACTCCAATTCTTCCTTCTCCATGTATAACTGTCCGTCAGATCCGCACTGCATGGGCAAAGCTCTTCCAGACAATTACCTTCCCTTTTTAAGATACGCCCGTCTCCCATCCTTTTGTGAGAAACGGATGATGTTCCTTTTTATGATACTTTTCTGAAATTTATGAATATTTACGCAAACTCCAGATACCGTCTCTGGCACTCCTTGATATCATGGTCCAGCTGCGCCTTCAGCGCGTCGATGGACTCAAACTTCATCTCCGGTCTCACAAAGTCGAGAAGCTCCACTTTCATGTCTTTTCCGTAGAGATCTCCCTCAAAATTATAGAGATAAGTCTCCACTCCCACAGGATTTTCCCCGGAGATCGTAGGTTTTGCCCCCACATTTGTCAGTCCACCGTAAGTTTTTCCGTCCACGGTCACCCTCGTCACATAGACGCCGAACTTCGGCAGGTGTTTCACCGCCGGCGGGATCAGGTTCGCCGTCGGATATAATTTTGTGTGTCCGATGGCGTTTCCATGCTGCACCGTTCCGGTGACAAAGTAATAATACCCCAAAAGCTTGTTTGCCTTTATGATATTTCCGTCCGCCAGCATCTCACGGATGTAGGTGCTGCTGATGATCTTTCCTTCCTCGTCCCGCTCCTTGTCAACAACAAAATAGCGGTATCCGTACTCCGACGACAGGCGCTCCAGCATCGCGCAGTCCCCGGCTGCCTTGTATCCAAAGTGGCAGTCCGGACCAGAAACGATGACCCCGGCGTTCATGTGTCCCACAAGGATGTCGGAGACGAACTTCTCCGGTGCCATATGGCATACTTCCTCATCAAATGGGTATTCTACGATGTAGTCAACACCGGCTTTCTCCAAAAGCATCTCACGCTCCGGGTTCGTCATGATCATGGTCTGCATCTTTCCCTTTACCAGGGTTCCCGGAGGCGTCGCGAAGGTGAACACGGCGATCTTAAAGCCTTGTTCCTTCCATTTTAACATCTCATGCATCAGCTTCTGGTGTCCCCTGTGGAGGCCGTCAAATTTACCGATGCTGACGACTGTTTTCTCTTTGATCTGAAACTCTCTGGTTTCCGCGATGTACTGCATGTCAATTTCCTCCCAGAAAGATTTTTTCCGGATAGTACATGTGTTTCTCTTCGTCGTACTTAAACACCCCGATAAAGGTTCCATCCGAATGATAAACGCGGAACATGTCCCCGCCCCTTACATCTTTTACCGCGCGGCTGCGGAACGGATTTCCGTTCTTTAAGAGCTTATCGAGCTCCTCCGTATCCGAGCGGATCTCCGGAAGCTCCTTGAAGACTTCCTCCACCGGAAGTACGGCCTCCGCCAGCCGGTCTTCCTCTTTTAACTTCTGAAGTTCGTCCAGTGTCAGGCTCTCTGAGAGTTCAAACCGCCCTACCTTTGTCCGGAGCAGTTCCTTCATGCAGCCGCCGACGGAAAGCTTCGCGCCGATATCATGGCACAGGGTGCGGATATAAGTTCCCTTTGAGCAGGACACGGTCATCGTAACCTCCGGGAGCTCTATTTTTTCGATCCGGATATCAAAGATCTTTACCGGACGCGCTTTCCGCTCCACAGTCTTTCCCTCTCGCGCAAGCTCATAGAGCTTCTTTCCATCGACCTTGAGTGCCGAGTACATTGGCGGAACCTGGGCGTAATCCCCGATAAAGGAGAGGACCACATCCTGCACTTCGTCTTCTGTGAGGCCCGATGTATCTTTCGCCTCCAGCACCGTACCCGTCGTATCCTCCGTGTCCGTCTCGGTTCCAAGAAGAAGAACAGCCCTGTATGTCTTGTCGTGATCGGTCAGCATATCGCAGAGCTTCGTGCCTTTTCCTGCGCACACCGGAAGAACGCCTTCCGCCGCCGGATCGAGAGTCCCCGTATGACCGATCTTTCTCTGACCCAGGATCCCCCGCATTTTCGCCACGACATCGTGGGAGGTGAATCCTTTTTCTTTATATACGTTAATAATTCCGTCGTACATTCTTTCCTCCGGTGTTCGTCACTTGAGCTCTTCCCACTGTTCGCGGATCTTTCCGCTGATCTTCTCCACGATCTCCTGCGGCTCCCCTGTCATCGTGCAGCCTGCGGCCTTCACATGTCCGCCGCCGCCGAAGCTCTGGGCGATCCGGCTCACATCCACAGCGGAGTTCGTTCTGAGGCTCACCTTGTACTCGCCAGGATTGCCCGTCTGGTAGAGCAGAAACGCGATCTCGACGCCTTCAATGATCCGAAGCTGGTCCACGATTCCATCCGTGGCCTTTACGGTGCAGCCATATTCCCTTAACTCATCCGTCGTGACAACCGTGTATACACAGCGGTTATCCAGGATCCGGACACTGTCGAGAACCGCCCGGCCGTGAAGCTTCGCCTGACCGTATGTTTTTGCAAAAAAGCTGTTGTCGATGATCTTCGGGAAATCGATGCCCTTTTCCATTAAAAACCCAGCAATCTCCATGGTCTGTCTCGATGTATTTGAGAACTTGAAGATACCGGTATCATGGGCGATCCCCGTGTACAGGCACTCTGCGACCGCTTTGCTGATCTTTTCCTTATCGAGAAGGCGGAACAGCACCTCGCTTGCGGAGCTCGCCCAGCTCTCGATCACGTTGACCCTGCACATTCCCTTGTTCGTGATGTGGTGGTCAATGCAGAATGTATCCTTTGCTGTCTCCCGGTACGGGGCGAAGGCGCCCAGGCGCGGAACGTCGCTGACATCCGATGTGATGCAAAGATCAAATATTTTTGTGTCGTCGTATTCTGTGTGTACATCCTTATAACCGGAAAGATAGGAAAATTTCACTCCCATTTTCTCCAGATACACCGAGACCTCAAGCCCCTCATAATTTTCCTTCAGATAATTATAGAGTCCCAGACAGGAACCGATACAGTCCCCGTCAGGATTTACATGGCCCAGGATCACAATGCTCTTCTTTCCTTCCAGCATCTCATCAAGAATTCCCAAAAGTTCCGCCTCCCTTAATGTGTATTGTAATATAAAAAACAGAAAAATCCGGCAGAATCCGCGTTGCGCGCGTCCGGCCGGATTCCTCCATATGATTTCATCGTGTCCCATTCTGCCGGTTTTCCCCCGCAGAACGTTCCATTCGTTTAATTTTCGCCCTCAGTACCGTCGTTTTCCTCTTCCTCCGGCATATCCTTTGTCACCTCATCGATGAGTTTCGACATACGGACACCGTACTCGATAGACTGGTCCAGCACAAAGAAGATCTGCGGAGTGTTCCGAAGATTTACTTTTTTTGCCAGCTGGGTTCTGATAAAGCCCTCCGCGCTCTTTAAGCCGCGGATCGTATCTTTCGCCTGCTCCTCATCCGCAAGGACGCTGATGTAGGCCTTGCAGATCTTAAGGTCCGGTGTGACCGAGACCTGGACCACGCTTGTCATCGGATGAACGCGCGGATCCTTGAGCTCAGAGCGGATAATTTCACTCAGGGCTTTCTGGACTTCGCCGTTGATCCGGATATTTTTTACACTGTTTTTTCTCATGATATTACCTCTTTTTTTACGACTATCCCGGACATAGCCGCGAAACTAAACTCTCCGCGGCTATGCACAGACCTGACAGACAACTATCTCGGCACCTCTACCATGATATAAACTTCGATCATATCGTCTTCCTGAAGATCGTTGAAGCCCTCGAATACAAGACCGCACTCGTAACCTGCGTTGACTTCCTTCACGTCGTCCTTGAAACGCTTTAAGGATGCAAGCGGTCCCTCGAAGATCTGCTCGCCGTCTCTCGTGATGCGGGCCTTGCTTCCACGGGTGATCTTACCGTCAAGCACATAGGAACCAGCGATGGTGCCGACTCCGGATGCCTTGAACGTCTGGCGGACAACTGCATGACCGGTTACCTGCTCCTCGTATACCGGATCCAGCATACCCTTCATGGCAGCCTCTACATCCTCGATCGCCTGGTAGATGACGCGGTACAGACGCATGTCGACTTTCTCGCGGTCCGCGATGGACTTCGCCTGTGCGTCCGGACGAACGTTGAAACCGATGATGATCGCATTGGAAGCGGATGCAAGTGTAACGTCGGACTCGTTGATCGCGCCAACGCCGCCGTGGATGACTTTGACAACAACTTCCTCGTTGGAAAGTTTTACGAGACTCTGTTTTACAGCCTCTACAGAACCCTGTACATCGGCTTTTACGATGATCGGAAGTTCCTTGACATTTCCGGCCTTGATCTGTGAGAACAGGTCGTCTAAGGAGAGTTTTGCCTTTGTATCTTCGATAAGCTTATTCTTGCTCTCTGCGATGAATGTCTCTGCGAAGCTTCTAGCCTCTTTCTCGTTCTGGTGCGCGATGAATACCTCACCTGCGTTCGGAACATCGTTGAGACCGAGGATCTCAACCGGAGTGGACGGACCAGCCTCTTTGACACGGTTGCCCTTATCGTCCATCATGGCGCGGACTTTACCGTAGCAGCAGCCAGCGGCGATAGCGTCACCGACCTTTAAGGTACCTTTCTGTACAAGTACCGTTGCCACCGGTCCTCTTCCCTTATCAAGCTGCGCCTCGATCACGAGACCTCTTGCGCGGCGGTTCGGGTTTGCCTTTAACTCTTTTACCTCTGCTGTTAAGAGGATCATCTCGAGAAGTTCCGGGATTCCCTCTTTTGTATGTGCGGAAACCGGTACGAATACGGTGCTTCCGCCCCAGTCCTCAGGAATCAGCTCATACTCGGATAACTCCTGTTTTACTCTCTCTACGTTTGCGCTCGGCTTATCGATCTTGTTGACAGCAACGATGATCTCAACGCCTGCTGCCTTCGCGTGGTTGATGGCCTCAACGGTCTGCGGCATAACACCGTCGTCCGCTGCGACAACGAGGATCGCGATATCTGTTGCCTGGGCACCACGCATACGCATTGCCGTGAACGCCTCATGACCCGGTGTATCGAGGAATGTGATCTTCTGTCCGTTGTATTCAACAACATAGGCACCGATGTGCTGTGTGATACCGCCTGCCTCTCTGGAGGTTACGTTTGTCTGGCGGATCGCGTCAAGAAGGGAAGTTTTACCGTGGTCAACATGACCCATTACGCAGATGACCGGCGGTCTCGGAACCATGTCCTTCTCGTCCTCTTCTTCCTCTTTTAAGAGTTCCTCGATGACGTTGACCTTCTTCTCCTTCTCGCAGAGAACATCATACTCCATAGCGATCTCTTCGGCTTTCTCGAAGTCGATCTCCTGGTTGATCGTAACGATGGTGCCCTGTAAGAAGAGCTTCTTAACGATTGCGGACGGCTGTAATTTCATCTTGTCCGCGAGTTCTTTGATCGTGATAACCTCCGGGATTACGATGGTCTTGATCTCTTCGACCTTCGCCTCCTCCTTCTTCGGCTGCGGCGGCATAACCGGAGCTTTTACGCCCTTCTGGCCCTTTCCTGCCTTGCCTTTCATCTCGATATCGCGGTCTTTCTTTGCGTCATGCTCTTTCTTGTAAGCGTTCTTGCTCTGCTTTGTGTTCTGCTGCTTCTGTGCAAGCGGTGTATCGAAGGACGGCTTCGGAATGCCCATGCCGCTTCTGTTTCCGCCCTGACGGTTGTCGTTTCTGCCCTGGTAACCGCCCTGACGATTGTTGTCACGGTTGCCCTGGTAGCCACCCTGGCGGTTTCCGTCTCTGTTGCCCTGGTAGCCGCCCTGGCGATTGTTATCTCTGTTACCCTGATAACCACCTTGGCGGTTTCCGTCTCTGTTGCCCTGGTAGCCGCCCTGACGATTATTATCTCTGTTGCCCTGATAGCCGCCCTGGCGGTTTCCGTCTCTGTTGCCCTGATAGCCGCCCTGGCGGTTTCCGTCTCTGTTGCCCTGGTAGCCACCCTGGCGGTTTCCGTCTCGGTTACCCTGGTAGCCGCCCTGACGATTATTATCTCTGTTGCCCTGATAGCCGCCCTGGCGGTTATCTCTTCCGCTCTCACGGTTTCCGTCGCGTCCCGGGAACGGACGGCTCTCTCTGGACTGGAAGCCCTGGCGTCCTTCCGGACGGCTCTGGTTCGGAAGCGGACGGACATTCTCACGAAGATCCTGTGCCGGTGCCTCTGTCTTAACTGTCTCCGCCTTTTTCTCCGGTGCCGGTGCCGGTGCTGCTGAAGTCTCAGCTGCCTTTGCCGGTTCTGCCGGCGCGCTGTTTGTCGTCGGTCTCACCTGCATGCCGGAACCGTTGTTCGGTCTTGCCGGTCTCTGACCGCCCTGCTGGCGGTTTCCTGCCGGACGTTTCTGTGTGCTGTTCTGCGGACGGTAAACTGCCGCAATACGCTTCTTTGCCGGTGCTGCCGGCGCATTATTTTCTCCTTCAGCCGGAACTGCCGGCTTTGTGGAATTCTCCTGATTCTGATTCAATGTATCTGTTCCCTCTTTTTTCTTTCTTAAATCCTTTTCAAACTCACTCACGCTCGCCACCTCCAAAATAGTCCCTGCAAACCATCGCCAATGTACATGACCCGCCGCATGCAGGCATGCGCTCCTCATGTCCGCAGGACTACGCTTTTGCAGTAAAATGCTTCAACAACGCATTGGAAAAATTCTCGTCGATCACGGCCAGGGACGCTCTCATCTGCTTTCCCAGGATGTGTCCGAGCTCTTCCTTGCTTCCGAACTCAAAGTACGGGACCTTATAGTAAGTACACATGTTCCGGAACATTTTCTTTGTGTTGTCCGAAGATTCTTCCGATACGATCACCAGTCCGGCTTTTCCGGACTTTACCGCCTTCTCTGTGGAGAATTCGCCACTTCTTACCTTGCCGGCTTTCTCCGCCAGGCCCAACAGGCCAAGGACCTTATTTCTGTTCATCGATCTGTTCCATCTCCTTTTTCAGACTTTCGTAAACCTCTTTTGGAATTGCCATTTTAAAGGAGCGTTCCAGTCCCCGGCTCTTCACTGCCTTTTCAAAGCATGCCATGGATGGGCAGATATATGCGCCGCGTCCGTTTTTTCTTCCGGTCGCGTCAATGGAAATCACGTCGTCAGTACCTTTTAAGACACGGATCAGCTCCCGCTTGTTTTTCATTTCACCGCAGCCAATGCACTGTCTCTGCGGAACCTTCTTTACTGTACTCACTGTGGTCGTTCCCTTCTCTCCTATTCTTCTGTCTCAGCCTGTGCTTCGGAAGTTTCCTCTGCCGGAGCTTCGTCCTCTGCCGGCTCTACATCTTTCTCGTACTCGCCCTCAAAGCCTTCCTCGCCGAAATCCATATCGTCAAAGAGGCCAAGCTCTCTCGCCTGTGTCTCACTCTTGATATCGATCTTGTAGGTGGTAAGTCTTGCGGCAAGTCTTGCATTCTGTCCTTCTTTACCGATCGCTAAGGATAACTGGTAGTCCGGAACGATGACCTGTGCCTCTTTCTCGTCCTCATCCGCAACGACGGAGATGACCTTCGCCGGACTCAACGCGTTTTCAATTAAGAACGCCGGGTTGTCGTCCCAGTTGATGATATCGATCTTCTCACCGCGGAGCTCGTTGACGATGGCGTTGACTCTCGCGCCGTTTAAACCTACACATGCACCTACCGGATCAACGTTCGGGTCTGTGGAACTTACAGCGATCTTTGTTCTGGAGCCTGCCTCACGGGCGATGGCGCGGATCTCAACGGTACCGTCGCGGACCTCTGCGATCTCAGCCTCAAACAGACGTCTTACGAGGTCCGGATGCGTTCTGGATACGGAGATTCTCGGTCCCTTCGGGCTGTCCTTAACTTCCAGGATATAAACCTTGATGCGCTCAGTTCTCTGGAATACCTCGCCCTTTACCTGCTCAGCTTCCGGAAGGATCGCATCGATCTTTCCGAGATCTACGCTGACATTGCGGCCGATATAACGCTGGACAATACCCGTAACGACCTCTTTCTCCTTGCACTGCCACTCGCTTAACTGGGACTTACGGCTCTCCTCGCGGATCTTCTGTAAGATCACATTCTTCGCGTTCTGCGTCGCGATTCTGCCGAAATCATGGGAATCAATGGGGATCTGGACGATATCACCAAGGACATGTCTCGGAGCGATCATTCTTGCGTCAGCGAGGCTGATCTGTGTGATCGGGTCCTCCACAGTCTCAACGACCTCTTTTTCCATATATACAGAATAGTCGCAGCCATCCGGATCAATGATGACTTTCACATTGTCAGCTTTACCGAAATGGTTCTTGCAGGCTGTGAGAAGTGAATTCTCAATTGCCTCCAGCAATGTGTCCTTACTGATGTTGTACTCTTTTTCGAGTATATTCATCGATTCCATCAGTTCCTTGTTCATTTTTTATCCTCCTTATTAAAAATCGAATGCCAGACGGATTAAGGCAATGTCTTTTCTATTAAATGTGCTCTCGGAACCGTCCTCGTAGCGGATCGTTACGGTGTCCGCGTCATATGCCGTGAGAATTCCGGAGAAATCTTTCTGTCTCTCGATGGCGCGGTACAGCTTGATATCAACTGCTTCGCCGAGACTTCTCTTGAAGTCCTTCTCTTTCTTTAACGGTCTGCCGAGTCCCGGGGAGCTTACTTCCAGGATATAGCTGTCATCGATAAAGTCTTCTTTATCGAGCCAGTCGCTTAAGCGTCTCGATACCATCTCACAGTCATCCACTGTAAAGCCGCCCTCTTTGTCGATATAGGCTCTCAGATACCAGGTACCCGCTTCCTTCACGTACTCCACGTCCACCAGTTCAAAATTATTCTCTTCCATGATCGGAATTAAAAATTTCTCGACCCTGGATTCATATTCATCTCTTCTTGCCATGGGTTTCCACCGCCTTTCTGCCGGAATATTCCTGTTATGCAAAACGAAAGAGTGGACTTTTTCGTCCACTCTTTTGACCGGTTACTTATGTTATCGTCAAAATCATAGCATAGAACATCTGAAAAATCAAGGGGTTTGCTGGGAAAAGTGCCTGTTTGCGGGATTTCTGTGCAGTTTTCCGGGTGTTTTCTATGATTTTGGGGCAGCGACCAGCCCGACAGACCTGTTCCGTTTACGCAAATCATGCTGATCCTGGTGAATCCTGTGCCGGTGCCTCGTTGCATGGGATTCTGTTTTCTGATATACTATGTTTACGCTGCCGCCTTTTATTTTCTTTCAGGAGGCAGGTCACTTATTATATCTATATTACAGAAAGCAGACCTTATTGTATATGAAACGATTTGTTATCGGTATCCTCGCGCATGTCGACGCTGGAAAGACGACCATGTCCGAGGCAATTTTATATGAGACAGGAAAATTAAAGAAAATGGGGCGCGTAGACAACCGGGACGCGTTTCTCGATACGTTTGCACTGGAGCGCGCCCGCGGCATCACGATCTTTTCGAAACAGGCGGTCTTTCCGTTAGGCGATGCTTCCGTGACGCTCCTCGACACGCCGGGTCATGTGGACTTTTCGGCGGAGATGGAGCGGACACTGCAGGTGCTGGACTACGCGGTGCTCATCGTCAGCGGGGCTGATGGGGTTCAGGGACATACGGAGACACTGTGGAGACTTTTAAAACGGTATCGGATCCCGGTATTTCTCTTTGTGAATAAGATGGATCAGAAAGGGACGGATCGAGATGCGGTGCTGGCATCGCTGAAGGAGCGGCTGGATCATGGAGTCGTGGACTTCAGCGGGGTGATCGGGAATGAGGATGTGTTGACATTTTCAGTTTCTGCTGAACCGTTTTCGGCGGTCTGCAGAGATCCAGAAGAGGCAGCTGAGGAGATCGCCACCTGCGATGAAGTGCTTCTGGAAGCTTACCTCGCAGACGGTACTTTAAAGACAGACGATGTGCGGAAAGTCATCCATGACCGGAAACTCTTCCCGTGCTTTTTCGGCTCTGCGTTAAAACTTTCCGGCGTCCGGGAATTTCTGACCGCCCTCGGGGAGTTTGCGTCATGTCCGGACTACACGAAGGACTTCGGCGCGAAGCTGTTCAAGATCTCCCGCGATGAGGCGGGCATCCGGATGACGCATCTGAAGGTCACGGGCGGAAGTTTGAAGATCCGCGATTCGCTGTCCCCTGATTCTGAGGAGAAGATCAACCAGATCCGGCTCTACTCCGGCTCAAAGTTTGAGGCATTGAAGGAAGCGGAACCTGGCATGGTGGTGGCCGTCACCGGAATCTCCGACACGAGGCCTGGACAGGCCTTCGGAACTGCCTCCGAGAGTGCTCTTCCGCTTTTAGAGCCGGTCCTCACCTACCGGATCCTGCTGCCCTTTGGAACAGACTCCCACACCATGCTCAAAAACATGCGCATGCTCGAGGAGGAAGACCCGCAGCTCCATATCGTCTGGAACGAGGCGCTTGGCGAAATCCAGGCACAGGTCATGGGCGATGTACAGATGGAGATCCTGAAAAGTCAGGTACAGGAACGATTCGGCGTGGAGATCGAATTTGGCGAAGGAAATATTGTATATAAGGAAACGATCGCTAAGATCGTTGAGGGCGTCGGGCATTTCGAACCGCTGCGCCACTACGCGGAAGTCCATCTTTTAATGGAACCGGGTGAGCCGGGAACCGGACTCGTCTTTGATACCAACTGCAGCGAAGATATGCTGGATAAAAACTGGCAGAGACTGATTCTGACACATCTGGAGGAAAAGCGGTTCCGGGGAATCCTCACCGGTTCCGAGATCACCGATATAAAGATCACTCTGATCGCCGGGCGTGCCCACCAGAAGCACACAGAGGGCGGCGATTTCCGCCAGGCAACCTACCGCGCTGTCCGTCAGGGACTCTGCGAGGCGGGGTGTGTGCTCTTAGAACCCTACTACGCGTTCCGTCTGGAAGTCCCATCGGAAAACCTTGGGCGCGCCATGGCGGATCTTGACCGGATGCAGGGTGAATTTTCCTCACCGGAACAGGATGGCTCCATGGCTCTTCTTACGGGAACCGCCCCGGTTTCCACCATGAGAAATTACCAGCGCGACGTGATCTCCTACACGAAAGGCCGCGGACGGCTGACCTTGAGTCTTTCCGGCTACGAACCGTGCCACAACGCCGAGGAGGTGATCGCGGCCTCCGGCTACGATTTCGATTCCGACCTCCAGGACCCTGCCGGATCTGTCTTCTGCTCCCACGGGGCAGGCTTCGTGGTGCCGTGGAATGAGGTGAAGCAGTATATGCATGTGGAGAGTCCGCTGGCAAAGCAGCTTGCGAAGGAACAGCAGGAACGGGAGCTTAAGGAAGCGAATGAACGGCTGCAGGCGATGGCAGCGGATGTAGCTGCGGGGAAAGTTCCGAGTGGAGCGGCTGGCGGCAGCGCTGCTGGCTCTGGTTTTTCTGGCAGTAAAAATTCTGGCTCTGGAGCTGGACCTGGTTCGAGCGGCTCTGCCGCTTCTGGTAACGGTATCGACTCTGGAGCTTCCGCGAATGGCACTGCTGGTTCTTCCTCCGACAGCCGCGGAAATGGAGGTTCTTCCCTTTCCTTCTATGACGACAAGGAACTCCAGGCCATCTTCACCCGTACATACGGCGAGCCGAAGCGGAAGCTTGCCTCCGACTACGACTCCCGCACCGTGATCCGCGCAAAGAACGCCAGCCCGGTGAAGCCGGTGAAGGAAAAAAATGAGCCAGCGGACGAGTATCTTCTCGTTGACGGCTACAACATCATCTTTGCCTGGGAGGAGCTGAGCGACCTGGCGGCAGTCAGCATCGACGCAGCCCGCTACAAGCTCATGGACATCCTAAGCAACTACCAGGGATTCCGGAAAATATGTGTCATCGTCGTCTTCGATGCCTACAAGGTCCCCGGCGGTGTGGAGAAGGTCCAGAAATACCACAACATCAACGTCGTGTATACAAAAGAGGCGGAGACCGCCGACCAGTACATCGAAAAAGTCGCGATCCGCATCGGCAGACGATACCGCACCACAGTCGCTACCTCCGACGGCGTGATCCAGCTCATTATCCGAAGTCAGGGCTGTATCCTCTGGTCCGCGAGGGATTTCCGCGAGGAGATCGAGCGTGTCGGAAAGCTGATCTCCGAAGAAAAGGGAAAGCACACCGGCAATGCAAAAAATTATCTGTTCGCGCATGCGGACGAAGAGACACAGAAGTATTTAGAGGCAGTACGACTGGGAAAAAATCCTGAAATGCCATAAAAGAATGTGCCTTGGCACATTCTCGTGCCTCGCGCGGTCACTTGCGACAGTCCACATCTTCGCGCGAGTGCGCATCTTTGGCACGTCAGTGCCTTTTTCTGACCCCATTTCAGACATTTCCCACACTTTTTCCGTCCTATTTCCAGCCATTCTCTACATTTTCCGACCTGCCCTCAGTCCCTCTCCCTTGAACCACCAACACGCAATCCAGCGAATTTTCGAAATTTTCGAAATAGAGCGCAATTTTAAACCTTCAGACTCAAGCACATAACTTCTCCTCGCTCCTGTCAACACACCGCGCTGATACGCAATCTTCCAAACCGCCAACGCACAGCGCCGGTGAGTCTTCGGGCACGGACGCTTTGTGCAGGGAGCCTGGCTTCCTCTTGGCTCGCAGGAGAATGCGTTGGAGGACAGGCGGCACTTGTCTGAGCGTCAGCGAGTTGTGCCGACTGTTCTCCGCCCTTAGCATTCTTCTGCAAGCCTAGAGGAACCGCTCCCGAACCCCTGCGTCTGCGCCCGAAGACTCACCGGCGCGTACCTCTAGCCAATCTATTTCCCACAAACCTCAAGGATCTCCCCGCAGATTTCTTCTGCCGTCTTCCCATCCGTAGCAACCTTCACATCAGCCGCCGCCTCATACTTCGGCCTGCGCTTCTCCATCAGCTCTTCAATATACCCAACATTCATATTCCCATTCAGTACCGGTCTCTCCGTACTGTCCTTCACACGCTCGTAGATCGTCCCCGGCTCTGCCGTGAGAAGCACGATCTTCCCAGACTCCTTCATAAGCCGCACATTCTCCTCCTTCAAAACAGCACCTCCCCCACAGGAGATCACCGCCGGTTCCACTCCCGCAAAGCTTTTGATCAGCTCCGTCTCCAACTCCCGGAAATACGCTTCCCCCTTCTCCTCAAAAATATCCGCGATCGCCATCCCCTCATTCTCCACGATCATCTGATCCATCTCCACCTGCCTCGCCCCGGTCATCTCCGCCAGGCACTCCGCGTTCGTACTCTTCCCGCAGCCCATAAATCCGATCAGAAAAATATGTTCCTTCAATCCCGCCATAATCTAAATTCTCCTTTTCGTACTAATAGTCTCTCAAAATCTCTAACTGTTTTCTCCCACACCCAAAACACTTTTCCACTTTCATGCGTCATTTAGTGCAAGTATACCAGATTTTAACATACTCTGCAATCAAAGAACCTTCACATTCCTGATCTATTCCGCTTTTAGCCCTCTTTTTTAAATTTTTCTGCTTTTTACATTTTCACACTTTAAAAT
Source organism: Clostridium sp. MCC328 (assembly GCF_018785465.1). Lineage (NCBI taxonomy): Bacteria > Bacillati > Bacillota > Clostridia > Eubacteriales > Clostridiaceae > Clostridium > Clostridium sp. MCC328. The sequence continues at coordinate 62,151 of NZ_WQPW01000018.1, read as the reverse complement.
CATAAATTTTCTTTTGCATTTTCTTTCCTGCACTGTTATAATAAGGCAAGAAAAATCACTCCCCGGAGGTACACATAAAATGGAAAACACCACACCTGCAGCTTCCCCGATCACCGGACACACCGGTCTTATCTGTCTGCTCGGCAGCCCCTGCGCCCACAGCGTCTCCCCGATGATGCACAACGCATCCTTTGAGGCTCTTGGGCTCGACTACCGCTACCTCGCATTTGATGTCAATGAGGAGACACTTCCCACCGCAGTTGCCGGTTTAAAGGTTCTCGGTGCCCGCGGCTTCAACCTGACCATGCCGGATAAAAATCTCATGGTCTCCCTCTGCGATGAACTCTCCACCGCTGCCCGGATCATCGGCGCTGTAAACACGGTCGTAAACGAAAACGGACGCCTCGTCGGCCACAACACCGACGGAATCGGCTACATGCAGTCCATAAAAGACGCCGGTTACGATATCATCGGCAAAAAGATGACACTGCTCGGCGCCGGCGGCGCTGCCACCGCAATTCTGGTACAGGCTGCCCTCGACGGCTTAAAAGAGATCTCCGTCTTCGTGAGACCCACCAGCCGCTTCTACGACCGCCTGGTACATACGGTCGAGGAGCTCACTGAGATCACTGACTGCAGGATCAGGATCTGTGACTTCTCCGATGCAGACCTCTTAAAAAAAGAGCTTGCGGACAGCGCTATCCTCACAAACGGGACCTCCGTCGGCATGGCTCCCCACGAGGATACCTGCCCGGTCCCGGAAAATCTGACTTTTCCGAAAGACCTCATCGTCTCCGATATCATCTACAATCCGCGTGAGACAAAGCTCCTCACCATGGCTAAAAATCAGGGCAACCCGTTCTTCAACGGATCCTATATGCTCCTCTACCAGGGTGCCGAGGCCTTCCGTCTCTGGACTGGAAAGGAGATGCCAGTGGAGAGGATCAAGAAGGAATTTTTCTCTGATCCTTTTTATTCAAAAAGCAACTTAGATCACTTACGCCGTGTCATTGCTGCTTTAAACGCCGGAAACGGTATTTCACATGAGTTAATCTCTGACGAAAAATAAATACTCTACTTTTAAAGTTTCTATTTACACATGACCTCCAGAACCTGCCACCGACAGTTTTCTCTGGATGCATGGCATCAAAAAAGGAAAACGATCTGTCTGTGCAAACCATCAATACCACAAACAGATCGTTTTCCTTAATCAAATCTTTTATTTCAGGCTTTTATCATCTATCTTATGAACTGCCAGTTGTTTTATCTTCTACTTACTCTGTCCCGCAATAATCTCTTCCGCCATTCCAAACATCTCCTCAGCGCCGAGATCCTCACCAAACTTGAAGAGGCTGTAGCCCTGTCCGTCCATGTTCCACTCTACCGTGTAGGAAGTCATAACTTCGACCTTATCGCTGCCGTAAGCCAGGTTAAAATTGCCGTCTTCCTGGGCCTTTTTGTCCTCCTCGGTGAGCTCATAATCTGCCGGAACGAACTTGTTGGTCAGCTTGTAGAAACAGAGTTCTGTACCATCCTCGCATGTCCTCACCTCTGCCGGGGTGAGTTCTCCATCCATGCCGACTTCCGCGGAAAACGTGACATCCTCCATGCCGTCTTTTCCGTATGTGACGGAAAGCTGTGTTCCGTTTCCCAGTTTATTTCCATCTTTATCTTCCGTCTCATAGTTTACCGGCACAGCAGCCTTAAACGCGTACCCGTTGGAGAATTTCTCCGGGAAATCTACCATCGGTCCATTCTCCTTCTGAAGCTCCAGCGCCTGTTCATAGGTGTGGACTTCATCTCTTATATCGGTGCGGGATGTGATTCCCACGATCTTTCCAATCGCGAACGCCGTCATGCTTCCAAATACACAGATCGCTGCAACTGCTGCTACCGCTTTTTTCATAAAACCTTTCTTCATATAATTTCCCTCTCTTTCTATCTTCTCATATACATTTCTCCGGATCCGCGCCTCCCGCACCGATTCGTCCGGAAGTTCGCCTGCGCGGCTCTCAAACATATTTTTCAGTCTCTTTTCTAAGATAGGATCGTCCATGTTTTTCCTCCTTCCTCCTGTGTGAGGATTTGCTTCAACTGTTCCTTCGCGTGGAACAGCCTGGATTTCACCGTTCCCTCAAACACTCCGCAGACCCTTGCGATCTCGCGGATCGGCATATCATTGTAATAGTATAGGATCAACACGGTCTTCTGCTTCGGCGGCAGCTTTTCCACCGCCTCGTAGAGGATCCGCTCCTCTTCCTTCATAATGCAGTTTTCCAGGACGGACCTTCCGGTGTCCGCCTGCCCGGATGCAGGTTCCTCCTCCGGCTGTTCTTTCCGTGACTTTCTGCTGATCTTCCACGCGGACCTTGTGAGTATCCTGTAAAACCATGTCTTAAAGGCTGCCGGATCCCGGAGCTTCTTTCTGTTTAAATAGCAGGCGGTGAATGTCTCCTGGACAATGTCCTCGCTGTCCGCCGCGTTCCCGGAGATCAGCCAGGCCGCCCTGAGCGCCGGCCTCTCATACTTCTCCATCAGCTCCCCGAAGGCATCCATGTCCCCGTTGATCATGCGTCTCACGATATTCTCTTCATCCATGTCCTGCCTCCTCTCTTTTTTGATGCATCTGTCTTATAGAGACAGGCAATTGGGGGAAAGTTCATTTTTATCGGAAATTTCTTTTCTTCTTTATTCTTCCAAATATATAACTTATTTTTCCACCAGACATATTTATTTTTGTTTTTCTATCTACACTGACTTCCATCGCGTCTACCGTCAACCATTTTCATAGAGCCGCAAAAAACAGGACAGCCACCCGCATCCACGCAGATGATCTGTCCTGTTTCGATTGATGCCTTAATATGATTTTTCGTACTAATACCTTAACTTGATCCTAGAAAGCTCCACATCCACCTCATATCCATGGCTGTGAAGATACTCCTTCATGCCCTCCCGCGCGAGGTCGATATGATTCTTCGGGGCAACGGTAATGCTGCGGATCGGAAGCTTTTTCTTCCCTCCGCTTAAGTCGATCGCGATATATCTTATTGTAAAAAAGGAGATGAACCTGAGGAAATCACGCAAAGTTCCGGTATGTCCGGACTGCCTCCTCCTCTGCCGCCTTCATGATCTCTTCCACGGAATTGCCCTCGATGTCAAGCCCCTCTGCGGTATAGCACACAGTCTTATTGATTCCGTAATATACCTTGCAGAGTTTCTCGACATACTCATATCCGAGATTCAGAGCCCCGATGGAGCCACCGCTGGTGGTCACATAATGGAGACTGTCGGCATGGCACAGCCCACCCGGGATTCCCTTGGAAGAAAAGGTAAAGGTCAGCCCTGTCACACAGATCTGCTCCAGATAACATTTCATTCTCGCCGGGAAAGTAAAATCCCAGTACGGGGCCGCCACAAGGATCCGGTCTGCGGACGCAAACTGCTTTGCATAGTCAAACAGCGGTCCCTCATAAATTCCGGCCCTCGTGAGCTGTTCCCGTCCTGCACTCTCTTTTCCGGTAAAAAGCTTCAGATCTTCATCCTCCAGGCACAGGGTCTCGACCTCATATTCCCCGTTCTTGTTCATTTCCTTTAATAAAGCCTGCGCAAGTCTCTCCGTTCTTGAAATATCGCGGTTCACGCAGGCGTCAATGTACAATAATTTTTTCATACCTTTCTCTCCAGATATTTTTGATATTACATGTATCTATAAATTCAACAGTCTTCTCGAAAGCTCCAGAACATCCTCCGTATTCTTACTGTTAAAGATCTTCACCTCACCTCCGGACTCTTTCCCTGATAACAGTCCGCACTCAGTCAGGCGCTTTCTCGTCTGCTTCGCGGTTCCGAATCCGCCATCATAGATCGCCACGCCGGGCAGATGCTTCTGAATCTCATCTTTTACTAACGGGTAATGCGTGCAGCCGAGTACCACCGCGTCGATCTCTGATTTCTCGTACGGCTCGAACTGTTTTTCCAGATACTCATCCAGAACAGGTCCCTCCAACATTCCGCCCTCGATATACTCCACAAGTCCCGGGCACGGCATCTTGATGATATTCGCCTCGTCCTCGTAGACATGCAGCATGGAATTAAATTTTGTCTGGGAGAGAGTCATCGGAGTCGCCATAACGACAACCTTTGAGTGCTCTTTCGCAAGCACCGCCGGCTTCAGCGCCGGTTCGATTCCGATCACCGGAATATCCTTCTTCTCATACTCCTCCCTCAGTTCCCGGATCGCCACACTGGTTGCCGTGTTGCAGGCCACAACTATGGCTTTCGCCCCGCGTTCCAGCAAAAAATCCACATCCTTTTTTGTGAGATCAATGACCTCCTCCGGGGTACGTGTGCCGTAAGGGGCATTCGCGGAATCCCCGTAATATAAGAAATCCTCACCCGGCATCAGTTTCACTAATTCTCTCAAAACACTGATACCGCCGAGTCCGGAATCCAAAACACCGATCGGTCGATTGTCTGTATTCATAATGTTCACCTCATTGACTGCTGCAGCGATCCGCCTGATCTCATGCAGCGTATTATATGAATCCTCGTGTTCTCAGGCTATCATGTTTCATTTCCATGACCACACGTCTCTTTCCTGCATAACACCGGTTATTTCATCGAATTATTTCTTTGTGATGATCCCTTATATCTTATCACACTTTCCCCGTTTTGAACATCCACAGACTTTCTCCGCTCTGTTTTTGTGCACTTTTTAAAATTTAGGCCTTTATATTTTTCATTTTTGGTTAATCTGTTTCTCAAAACACTGCTATACTTACGCTGTAACAAGAAAGAAGCGGTAACTGTTCAGTACCTTCACAGTTACGCAAAAATCCATTCCGAATTGCCTGCGGCAATGGGATTTTTGCCTGCTGGCCAAAATTATGTTACGGTCAGCGCAGTAAATGCGCAGACCTATTGAACAGTTATTAGTCACAAACTTAACAAAACCCCTTTATACACTAAAGCTGAGGGCTGCTAAGCGAATCCGGCAGAACGAATACTGGTTCGTTTGCCGGGAATCAGATTTTTGGAGGAAAAGATAAATGACTACTTTAAAAGCTGAAAAAAGAAGCATGGATGTAAAGGCAAAGAGATTAAGACGTGAAGGATTTGTTACAGGTAATGTTTTCGGACATGCCATCGAAGGCTCCATTCCGGTAAAGATGAACGCTGCAGATGCTGAACGTCTTTTAAAGACCGAACATAAAGGCGGCCAGATCAATCTCGACATTGAGGGTCAGGTATATGATGTCCTGATCAAGGAAATTGACTACAATGCAATGACAAGAAAGATCGATGAGATTGATTTTCAGGCACTTGTAAGCGATGAGAAGGTTACTTCTACTGCTGAGATCGTTATCCTGAACCGTGAAGCTGTTATCGGCGGCGTTCTTCAGGAAGACTTGAGCGAAGTTGCTTACAGAGCATTCCCGTCCGCACTGATCGAGAAGACAACACTGGATGCTGCAGGTCTCAAGGTTGGTGACATCGTACATGTCAAGGATCTTGACATCGCAAAGAACAAAGACATCGACTTAAAGACTGATCCGGAGGCTGTTGTGCTCTCCGTCATCCCGGTTCACAACGTTGTTCCGGAAACTGAAGTTACAACTGCACCTGCTGCAGCTGCTGCTGAGGAGAAAGAGACCAAATAATCTCCGCGTCCATATATAGAAATGGATATAAAAATGGCGGTATCGCTTCAATGGTGAGCGATGCCGCCATTTTTACATCCGTAGGAAATGAACACTCCTTGTACTTCCCGCTGGAATCAAGTATAATAAAAACAATCAAAGACGCTTTTTCTAATGGGAGGAATTTGCATGGGAAGTTATCTGAATCCGGGGAATCTTTCATTCCGCGGTAGTCTCCGCTCTAAAATTTATGTCGACAAAAGCGAACTGATCGCCAGAACCAATGAAGCGCTTTGTACCGAGCAGAAATATATCTGTGTAAGCCGTCCAAGAAGATTCGGAAAATCAATGGCCGCTAATATGCTCGCCGCATATTATGACCGGAGCGAGGATACAACGGAATTATTTCAAAATCTTGCTATCAGTAAAGACAGATCGTATAGGGAAAATCTGAACCAATATGATGTGATCAAAATCAATATGCAGGAATTTTTAAGTATGTCTGAAACAATGGAAGAAATGCTGGAGATGCTTAAAAATTATCTGATTTTGGATTTTAAGGAGACATTTCACGAAATACAGTTTCGTGATGAAAAGAATCTGATTCAGGTCATGAAAGACGTATTCCGTTATACCAAATGTCCTTTTGTGATCCTGATCGATGAGTGGGACTGCCTGTTCCGGGAGTACAAGCAGAATAAAGAGGCTCAGAAAAAATATTTAGATTTTCTGCGCGCATGGCTGAAGGATAAGGATTATGTGGCATTGGCCTACATGACCGGCATATTACCCATTAAAAAATATGGCTCCCATTCCGCATTAAATATGTTTACAGAATATTCCATGACCGATCCAGGCGATCTGGCCGGGTATTTCGGCTTCACTGAACAGGAAGTATCCAGACTCTGCGATACATACGATATGAATTTCGAGGAAGCGAAAACATGGTATGATGGATATCATCTGATCGCACATCGCCAGAATGGTGATGAACATTACTCTATTTACAGTCCTAAATCGGTTGTGGAAGCCATGCTGCGACACAAGTTGGGAACTTATTGGAATCAGACGGAAACATATGAAGCCTTAAAAATTTACATTCAGATGGATATGGACGGACTGCAGGACTCTGTGGTCAGAATGCTTGCAGGTGAAGCAGTACAAATCAATATAGGAACTTTCAGCAATGATATGACCACATTTGCCACTAAAGATGATGTCTTGACATTACTGATCCATCTCGGCTACCTGACATACAACAGCGTAGATGGTACCGTTGCCATTCCTAATAAAGAAGTCTCACAGGAATATGTGAATGCAATCAGCACCATGAACTGGCATGGCGTGATCGACTCCGTAGAATCATCCCGTAAACTTTTAGAATCATTGTGGGCCATGGACGCCGACGCAGTTGCGGCAGGAGTTGACAAGGCTCACGATGAAATTTCGATTCTTCAGTACAACGATGAAAATTCTCTGAGCTGTACCATAAATCTTGCATTTTACTTTGCACGTGAATATTATACGATAATCCGTGAACTGCCTACAGGTAAGGGTTTTGCTGATATATGTCTGATTCCGAGAAAACTGCATTTAGATAAGCCTGCGGTAGTGATCGAACTTAAATGGGATAAAAGCGCATCTGGAGCTTTAGACCAGATCAGAGAAAAACAGTATGGAAATGCATTGAAAGATTATCATGGTAGTATATTACTTGTTGGAATTAATTATAACAAAACAACGAAGAAACACGAATGCATGATCGAGACTATGCAGAAATAAATATAGTATCACGTGAACATCAGCAATATCTTTCAGCTTAAAAGATCAGAAAAGTCGCTGAGTTGACAATTCTGTATTTCCCTGCTATACTGTCTTACAGCTCATCGGAGGGCTTGTAAACGCATTTACAAAGCTGGATAAGATGCCGAAGGATCGTTCGGTATTTTATCCGGCTTTTTTGTATAACTGGAACCTTCCATATCTTCTCATCCTGCAGCACAAGCCCTTCCGTCAGGATTATATTTCCGTCATTACCAAGTACTATATCAAGTCCAAACAGATCATGATAAAACCTTATCGATCTCTCAATATCCTTGACAACGATCAAAATATTCCTCAATCTCATTCTACTTTTCCTGCACCTCCTTGCCGCTCAAATGCTCGATCTCGATTTCAAACATCTGCACAGCCCTTCCCGCCTGCGCGATCTCCTCATCAGCCAGCTGTTCATTCGGATAATATTTCATCGCAAACCGTTTTAACATTTCCATTGCTTTCTCACTGCCATTTTCCATCAAATGACATCTCCCGAACACAACCGTACTCTGCATAAACGGTGCCCAGGCTTCCTCCCTGATCGTCTCATTTCCATAAACCGTAAAACATACCTTATCACATACCCGCAGAGCATCGACCTTATGCCCCGCGCGCGCGCCATGAAAATAGATTTTCCGGTTCTCCCTGTCATAAAAATAATTGAGCGGGATCGCATACGGATACCCATCATCCCCATTCACCGCAAGAACACCTCTCCTGCTGTTCCGCAGAAGTTCCTCCGCCGCGCTATCCTCGATCTTATTTCTCTTTTTTCGAATCTCTCTAAACATAATTCTACACTCCTAATTCATAATATTACCAACCTTATCTTTTCCTGCTCCAAACACCGGCAAATTCTTCCAGATCCATTATATCTCACACGATTGGATTCGTCATCCTCTTCCTTCTCCAACGCGTTTTCCAGCCCCGGTTATACTCCATATTTTATCAAGCTCTGTTTTTCACTTTGCCGCATACAAGCGCTCACACTGTAACGCGCACGTTTGACAACCACTCATTTTTCACATATGATTGACACGCAAATACTAATACGAAAAAGGGAATCTCACCATGTTTGAAAAACTAAAATATTTCTCCACGATCTTCTTCGGCACCTTCATCATCGCCGTGGGAGTCTATTTCTTCATGAACCCGAACCATATCATCAGCGGAAGTATCTCAGGACTCGCCGTGGTTCTCGTAAACTTTGTCCCGCTGTCCCTGTCCGCCATGACGCTGCTCTTAAACATCATCTGCATCATCCTGGCATTCCTCTTCGTGGATAAGACCTTCGGGACAAAGATCATCTTTATCTCCGTCCTGCTGCCGGCGCTCCTCTTTGTGTTCGAGATCCTGTTCCCAAATCCGGGTTCTCCCACAGGAAATATCGCCCTGGACGTGGTGGGAATGATCGTCGTGATCTGCTACGGACAGGCAGTCCTCTTTAACGCCAACGCCGCGTCCGGCGGTCTCGACATTATCGCGAAGATCATGAACAAGTACCTCCACATGGATCTCGGAAAGTCCATCATTATCGCCGGAATGGTGACCGTCGCAAGCTCCTATTTCGCCTACGACCTCCAGACCGTGATCATCGGCGCCCTGTCCACCTACTTCAGCGGCCTCGTCCTGGACTACTTTATCGACGAGTTCACCGGAAAGATCCGCGTCTGCGTGATCTCCGAGCACAACGATGATTTCAAGCGCTACGTCATCGAAACACTCCAGCGCGGAATCACCGTCTACACCGCAACCGGCGGCTACAGCGACACGCAGAAGGAAGAGATCCTTGCGATCCTCACCAAAAAGGAATATGGTCAGTTTATGGACTACGTCCAGGCAAAGGACCCCAACGCCTTCGTAACGATCTCCAACGTGAAGCGCGTGGTGGGAAGCTGGAATACGCCGAAGAGACGGACGTACTTCTAAGACCATGCGCCTCCAGAACCTGTTACCGGCATTCTCTGCAGAACACACACAATTCCTACAGATCCTGCCGCCAGCAGTTTCTTCCGAATTTATGCAGCAAAAAGGCTGATGCAGTTTCAAACCAACGCATCAGCCTTTTCTTTATTTCCTACTATTCTTCCATCCATTGATCGTCCTCCAATACACTCCCATCCCGGTCACTCCAACAAGCACCTCTGAGATCGGAAACGCAAACCAGGTAAACTGAAGTCCCAGAAGAGACAGCGCCCAGAAAATCGGGATCAGACAGAATATCTGGCGCATCACAGACAGGAACAGACTGACTCTTCCATTTCCGATCGCCTGAAAGAACACCGCTGTCATCAGTGAAAATACCGCCGGAATAAAACTCGATCCAATGATCGGAAACGCCGTTTTTCCGATTGCAATGACCTCACTGCTGTCCGAAAAGATCCGGAGCAGTTCCACCGGAAAGAACACGAAACAAACCCCCCCGATCAGCATAAACCCACAGGAAAACAGATAACTGTCCTTCATGGTCTCCCGGCATCTCCCATAACTCTTCGTCGCGTAGTTGAAACTCAGCACCGGCACAATACACGTCTGCAGTCCCATCAGCGGGATAAAGAAGAAGGTCTGCATCTTATAATAAAGTCCTAAAACCGTCACCGCGGAATCCGAAAATCCCGCGAGGATCGCGTTTAAGATCACAATATACACCGTGTACATGGCCTGCTGTAAAATCGATGCGTATCCAAGCCAGTAGATCTGTTTTATGTAAACCTTCATTTTCCGAAACTCCGGCGGCCTGCGCACTCCCCCGAAGGCCGTGATCACAGCCGCGGCCACCTGACCGCAGACTGTAGCGTAGGCAGCTCCCGCCACGCCCATCTGCGGCACAGGACCAAGTCCGAAGATCATGATCGGATCCAGGACGATATTAGTCAGCGCGCCAACGGTCTGGGCGATCATCGGGCGCCGCATATTTCCCCTGGACTGGTGTACTTTCGTCCAGTTTCCCTCTAAAAACGCGCCAATACTGCCGATGCAGACGATCCGCCCGTAGATCACCGCGTCCTCGATCGCCTCCGGAGACTTCGCGCTTGTCATGACATAGGGACGCATAAACACGGCCGCGAGAACCGCAAATATAAGCCAGGTCATGAATTCCAGAACCATGCCGGTTCCCGCTGCCTCCTCGGCTTTCTGCTGGAATTTCTGCGCATACTGTCTCGCCATGTACGTGTTGACACCGACACCGGTTCCCACCGCCAGGGCAATAATGATAAGCTGCAGCGGATAGATCACCGACAGCGCTGTCAGCGAATTTGCGGAATACTGACCGACGAAAAAGCTGTCCACGATGTTGTACATGGCCTGAATGAGCTGCGCCAGCATGACCGGCGGCGCGATCTTCAAAAGAATCTTCGGAATCTTTTCCGTGCGGAAGAGATCCGTTCCAGTCTCCATCTTCTCCTTCATCACTCTTCCTCCTCCAGCGCGTCTTCCAACACCCGGTCATACTCCATGAACAGCTCCGTCATCATCCGGATCCGCTCTGCTCCGAGCTGAGCCGCCGCCCGCTCCTCCATAAGACTTAAAGAATGCAGGAGCCGTTCCGAATACTCTTCTCCGCTCTCCGTCAGCACCAGCGCCTTCTCTTTTCCACGGCTCATCTCCTCGCTGACCGCAAGGATCCCCTCTTTCCGCATCTCCGTGATCACATGGTTCACCGTCTGCCGCGGCAGCATATAAGAATCGCAGACCTGTTTCTGTGTGCAGGATCCATATTCCCGGATCGTATAGAGCACCAGCATCCGGTTATAGCTGACCTTATTTTTCTTCGCCCACACCGAGTAGACTCTTCGGCACCGGATGATCGCCTGGTTTACCTGGTCGTGAAGCTTCTGTATTTCATGGTCCATAATCGTTTTCTCCTTTTCAATCCCATTTGAGACTGAACAGGAGTATACTCCCGTCACCATGATTTGTCAATCCCCGCAGCTCCGCTTCCACCATCAAAGTTCCACCTGCAATTCATGCCGATTTTCGACATCTTGTGCAGCGTTTATTGACAACACCCGAAAAAATGATATCCTAAAGATAACCGATTCCGTTGCAGGATCAGTTTTTTATACCATTTTTCAGCTTTTCTTACGAAAATAAAGGGGGAATCTCTATGAGAAGTACATATAAGAAACCACTGGCGCTCCTGCTGTCCGCGGCGTTGAGCTTTACACTGTCCGGCAGCCCCGTCTATGCGTCAAACAGCAGCTTACTGCCAGAAACAGGCACACGGAACGCACTTCCGGCGCAGACGGCAACCTCTTCCAATGCTGTCACGCCGTCCAACGCCCCGACTCCAGTGACTCCATCCAGCACTGCTGCCGCCACAGCCACATTTTCCAATGCCGTGGAAAGCCAGGATCCCGTTGTTTCCGTAGACTGGAAGGATTCTCACTGGGAATTTACAGATTTCTTTGACGCCCTCCGCTGGATCCGTGGGCTTGAAAACGTAACACTTACTCTGCTCGAAGATGTCATGGTCACGCAGCAGATAGAACTCACGCCAGCAAGATATAATATCTTAGATAACCTGACTGTTGATCTCAATAATCATACACTGTCCGGCAATTTTGATGATGAGGCTGTTGTGTATTTCAATCCCGCGACAGCATATCATATCGCATTTAAAAACGGAACCATCGAAAATACAGCGGAAAATGGCACTGCCGTTCAGTTATGGGACGGCCAGATAACCATGGAAAATGTAAATATCAACGGTGATTTTGTTATTAAATATGATTTTCTTAACCTCTACAAGAGCTATACACCGACCTTCCTCGGCGGCGGAACGATCAGTAAACTCCGCACGGAATCCGAAAATCTGGCGAATTTCGGCAATTCCCTGGCCCCAGGATGTTACTTTGTTGATCCCGATGGCAGCCGCGTGCTGGGAAATGCCCTGGAACGCAGCACCAAACTGGAAAACGTCACAGTCATGACATGTGAGCATGAACAAGGATTTGTCAGGGATCCTGACCCCTTCTTTACCAGATATATCTGTCCAGTCTGCGGCAATGCCTGCACACATGATACCCGCAGTTCAAATGACAGGGAATGTGAGATCTGTCATATGGAGATCAACGACATTGTGTACAATCCCGGAGAGACGGAATATGTCACCTCCTTTAACGATGCAACGACTGCCGCGTATCCTTTCAGCAGCAGGATCCTTCTGTTAAGCGATCAGGATTCATCCTCCAATTTCATCCGCGATCATATGACCGTTGATTTTAATGGTCACACAATGACATGGACCGGAAGTTACGGTAACACCACGGTCTCTCTTTCCGGTACAGGGGTAACATTTCTGAATACCGGTACCTCCCAGGGACACTTTATCGGCACGATCAACCTTTGGGGATCTTCTGGATCTTCTCCCAATCTGATCATCCCGGCCGACACAAACCTTCTCATCGATGCTCTCGAGGTCAAAGAAGGAACTGCCTCCCTCGCCGGCGGTACCTTCGGCACGATCACTATTTTAAACGGCAGTGCCCTCACTGACCTTCTCGCGCCGGGATACTGCTACGAACAGAATGGTCAGATCATCGTTCCATCCGACAGCGACACAAAACTCACCAATGTGTCCGTAGTTCCCTGCGACCACACTTCGGCAGCCGTGACGACCACCAGCGGATCCACGATCATCTACAAATGCCCCTGCGGCAAGGTGACCTACACAGGCAGCGTGACAAAAGACGGAAAGACTCTGTACTACGTGGATCTTCAGGATGCTCTCGATCATGCGTCCGGCGGTACATTCCGTTTTCTCACTCCGTCTCTCAATACCCGGCTTATTGTCCCGGACAATGTGACGATCGATTTCACCAATATGTCGCTGTACCACGATACTTCAGACGCAGAACTGACCATCGCCGGCAGAGTCACACTCCTCAACCTTGAAACTTCACATGCTCTCATCCAGAATATTCCGATCGTCGTCAAGTCCGGCGGTACACTGATCGTTCCAAAAGACTACAGCGCTTCAGAGAGGAACCAGTTGGACCTGTCCAACGGATCATCCATCACCATTGAGTCTGGCGGACATGCTGAACTAGACAGCGGTACATACGGCTGGATCTACGCATACAAAGACAGTGAGATCCATGTTTCCGACTGCAGCACCCCGGTCCTTGTTATGAAGGACGGCAGCAGGGCAGTCCTGACCGGCGGCAGCTACCGGTCGCTCTATCTGGAAGGGCTCTGTGACGTAAAGATCTCAGGCGGAAGTTACGACAGAATTGAGATCTTTGAAACAGACCTTCAATCAGCTTTGGTCCGTCCGAAAGTCACTTACGCGGATTTCTCCGCTCTGCTGACGAATGGATCAGGATTTCAGAAGTCTGACGGCAGCTGGCTCTCCAAGAACGATGTAACCAGTTCTCCCGAATATATGAACAGAAAAAGTAAATATATTGAAGATGTGACCGCTGTGGATGCGCCTGTCCAGGATGCAGCCGTATATGCCCGGATTTCCGGTACAGAGTACAAAGAGTCTGTGAACGTCCAGTACAAAGCACGGACCGGCAGGGAATTCAGCCTGATGCCTGATATCCACTTCAGATCAGATGTAACTCCGTCTGCCTCCTGCCAGTGGTACCAGGTAAATTCCGACGGCAGCATGACGGAGATCGAAGATGCCTCAGACATGGCTCTCCACCTCTCTCCGACGATACCCGTCGGCACATACACCTATGCCGCGGAGATCACCTGCGGCGGATATATCTGCTACAGTGACCCGTACACCGTGACCGTCACTCCCCGGGAACTGGAGCTGACCGTCGATGAAGATTTCATCTCAAAAGTCTATGACGGTACAGCGGATGTACCCGACATAAAGCCTATATTCATTGCGGCTGGCGGCGGAGATCTCCCGGATGCAGACGAGATCACATGTCTGATCGGCGATTCCTGGTACTTTAATTCTCCAGCACCAGAAACACCAAATCCAGATTTTTCCGATGAAAAAGGGGTAAGCTTCCTCTGCACCCTGACAAACCCGAACTACTCGTTTGCAGGCGGGGAAACGGAAAAACGTTTTTTCTGCGGTCAGGCACCGTACATCAAAAAAGCCACCGCATCCAATGCAAAACCAGGAACCATGACTGTCCTCAATCATACGGAAGCCGCGTACCGCTTTGACCTCAGTTCCCTTCTGCCGGAGCTCGACACGCCGAAGAAATACGGCACGGTCGAATACCATCTTGAGGACGTGGCTCTCGGAGACTATTACGACAGCGGCGCGTCCATCTGTGATGGAGTACTGACACTTCCGGTCCGTCCGGTGGATTCTGCGCTGGAGCAGCAGATCGGCACCGTGACAGTTAAAGTCATCTCCCAGAATTACCATGACTTTCTCCTCACGCTCCAGGTCAGCGCTGTCAACAATAAGCTGCCCGACAGCGGCAAAGACAATAAGCCAGGCGGGAACTCCGGCGGCAATACTTCCGGCGGTGGAAATTCTTCCTCCAATGGCAGTAATTCCGGCGGAAACAGTTCTTCCGACAGTGACAGCGATTCTTCCTATGAAGATACGTTCCTGTCCTCAGACTACTCCGGACAGGCACAGTCCAAATCTCCGTCCACGATCAGCATTCCATCCGCTGTACCGGATAAGAACGGTAATGTAACTCTCGATCACAATATGATCCAGTTCGCCATCAAAGCCGCCCGGAAAACTGTGAAAAAGAATGGCAGATCTGCAAACGGTATCGCGGTGTCCATCCCTGTGGTATCAGAAAAGAGTCATTCCGCATTCTCCGTGACGATAAGTGCCCGCATTCTCGACACACTGATCCGCGAAAACGTGACTCATTTAGCGCTCGGACTTGACGGCGCTTCGACCGCAGACCTAGATGCAGACCTGTTAAGATGGCTGGATGCCAGATCTGCCGATGCAGATATCCTCATCAGGATCCAGCCAGCAGTCCAGATCACCGGCAGCGCAAAACCGGCTCATACGCTGTCTGTATTTCTCTTTACTGGCGGAAAAGAGACACCTGTCACTGATTTTGGCAATCTCTCGATCACAATAAAATAATTATGCGTATGTTTTCTTACGGTCAACGCAGCAAGTGCGCCGACCTACTGAACAGTTACAATTCTGCTTACATCTGCATTTCTGACGTGTAATTGCGAAAAAAAGCAGGTCTACATCGGTGTTTTTCACCTGCAGACCTGCTTTTATTATGCATAACCTTTCGATTTTAGTTCAGGAAGTTCTCAATAATAACGCTCTCCGCCTCTTCCTCGGTAAGTCCCAGCGTCCGAAGCTTTAAGAGCTGCTCATCGTTGATCCTTCCGATCGCCGCCTCGTGAATGATCGCCGCGTTTAAGTCGCGCGCACGGATCTCCGGAATGGATCCGATCTCGGCGTGGTCCATAATAATGGAGTCACACTGGATATGGGCCTGACATTTGTTGTTTCCGACCGCCTTCGGGTGGAAAGTCTGGACGGAATTGCCTTTTCCGACAGATCTTGAGATGATCTGGGCTGAGCTGTCCTCACCGTTTAAGCGTACCTCGATGTTGGACTCCGCCGTCTGGTCTCCCTCGGTCATGAGGCGCTCCGTCACATACAATCTGGAGTTTTTATCCATCTCCACAAGCGTCTCGCGGACTGTGGAGTCAACGCCCTTGATCTGTGCCGTATCCAGCGTAAATACGGAATTTTCTCCCACATAGATATTCGTCACCGGATTCAGCACGCGGCCGCCGGTTCCATTTCCCTCTCCATAATGTTTTTCCTGATAACAGACGTTCGCGTTCTTTCCAACATGAAAGGTGTGGATCCCGTCATGTCTGCTCTCATTGCATCCGCTGTTGTGGATCCCGCAGCCCGCAACGATCGTAACGTCCGCGCCGTCCGCGATATAGAAATCATTGTATACAAGGTCTGTCATGCCGGAAACGCTGACGACCACCGGGATGTAAACTTTCTCGCCCTTTGTATCGCCATCAATATAGATATCGATGCCCGGCTTGTCCGTCTTCTTCTTGATCTTAATATGCTCACTGTCACCGTGGCAGATGGACGTTCCGTTCTGGCGCAGGTTGAAAGCGCCCTTCTGGGAAAATCCGTTGTCATTGATGACTTTCAGTACTTCTTCTACTACATGATCCAGCTCTACCATTACGCTCTCACCCCCGCATTTCCTGCACATGCATGACATTTATCAAGACCTTCTAAACACGGCAGGACATCTTCCTTCCGTCCTTCCGCCTTGATCTTCCCGTCATCGATCACCATGATCCGATCTGCCATGCTGATGATCTTCTCCTGATGGGAAATGACGATCAGACTCTGTTTTTTTTCTTTGTGGATCTCCTCGAATTTCCGGATCAGCATGGAAAAACTCCAGAGATCGATCCCGGCTTCCGGCTCATCAAAAATGCATAAGGTATGTTCCTTCGCAAGAACCGTCGCGATCTCGATCCGCTTCATCTCGCCTCCGGAAAGCGTTCCGTCGATCTGACGGCCTAAATATTCCTCCGCGCAGAGTCCCACATCGGACAGAAGCCTGCAGCACTCCTGATCTTCCAGCTCTCTTCCTGCTGCCAGAGCAAGAAGTCTCTGCACCGTCATTCCCTTAAATCTCGGCGGCTGCTGGAACGCATAGCCGATCCCGGCGTTGGCGCGGTGGTTGATATCAAAATCCGTGATATCTTCCCCGTTTAAAAAGATCTTTCCGCTCTCCGCCTTCTCAATTCCGATCAGGACCTTCGCCAGTGTGGACTTTCCACCGCCGTTTGGTCCCGTGATCACCAGCATCTCCCCATCGTCCACCTGGAAAGAAATATGATCCAGAAGACATTTTTTCGCCCCATTCTCCTCCACATGGAGGATCAAATTTTCTGCTTTTAACACAATTTCACCTCTCTGTATCTATCAATGGGCTCAGACCCTGTCGGATAAAAGCCCATGTACATCGACACCATTCCTGCGTCTGTATCCAAATATAAACTGTATTTATCTGGTAGGAATAAGTGTATTATAACGCAAAACCGATAATTTCGCCATCAAATTATAAGATTCTCCGGTTGTTCCTTTTTTTATACATTCTTCTGCGTTCTGATTATACCTTCCATCGGTTCTATTCCAATTTTAGTCTCCCCGACAGTTCAAATTGCCTTTTTTCATATTCTATGATAGACTATCCCTTACACGCACAAATGTATTTGTGATAAAAACATGAGGAGAAATTAATTATGAATCGTAAACGAAGTTCGTTCTCCGGAAAGCTCGGTTTCGTCCTGTCGGCGGCGGGCGCGTCCGTAGGACTTGGAAACATCTGGCGTTTCCCCTATCTCGCAGCAAAGTATGGCGGGGGAATCTTTCTACTCGTCTATATCATTCTGGCACTGACCTTTGGCTACACGATGATCGTGGCGGAAACTGCTCTCGGCCGCATGACAAAAAAGAGTCCGGTGGGTGCCTATGAATCCTTTGGAAAGTCAAAATGGCTGTCCTTCGGCGGCTGGATCAATGCTGTGATCCCGATCCTGATCGTCCCGTACTATTCTGTGATCGGCGGCTGGGTCATCAAATATCTGGCTGAATACCTTCTTGGACATGGACAGGCCCTTGCCACGGACGAATATTTCTCCGCGTTTATTTCCAACGGTCGTTCCACGGAGATCTGCTTTATTCTCTTCACCCTATTTACAGTTGTTATCATTTACGCAGGTGTACGCAACGGGATCGAGCGTGTATCGAAGTTTATGATGCCGATCCTCGTGGTCCTTTCCCTGCTCATCGCGGGCTATTCCGTATCGAGACCGGGGGCTATGAGTGGTGTGAAATATCTTCTGGTACCAAACCTTGAGAACTTCTCATGGATGACGGTGGTATCCGCTATGGGACAGATGTTCTACTCCCTGTCCATCGCCATGGGAATCCTTATCACCTTCGGTTCCTACATGAAAAAAGATACTTCAATCGAAGATTCCACCCAGAATGTTGAGATCTTCGATACCGCTATCGCGATCATGGCCGGTCTCATGATCATCCCGGCCGTCTTCGCCTTCTCCGGCGGTGACCCGGATACCCTGCAGGCCGGTCCTGCGCTGATGTTCATCACGATCCCGAAGGTGTTCGCAAGCATGGGACTCGGAGCCGCAGTCGGCATCCTGTTTTTTGTCCTGGTCCTGTTCGCGGCTGTCACAAGTTCCATCGCCCTGACCGAGAGTGCCGTCTCCACTTTTGAGGATGAGCTGCACTGGAGCCGGAAAAAGGCGACGGTATTTATGGCTGTCATTATGCTCCTGCTCGGAACGCTCTCCTGTCTCGGCTATGGTCCACTGGCCGGTGTGACCGTGATCGGAATGCAGTTCCTTGACTTCTTCGATTTCCTGACAAACTCTGTCATGATGCCGATCGCGGCGATCGCAACCTGCCTTCTCGTATCGAAAGTCATCGGAGTTGCAAAGATCGAACAGGAGGTCACAGACGGCGGCCATCCGTTCCGCAGAAAAGTGATCTTCCAGTTTATGATCCAGTATCTCTGCCCGATCTTTGCGGCTATCATACTGATCAGTTCTGTGGCGAACGCGTTTGGGTGGATCTCGATGTAACGTATCTTTATATTTGTGGTTATCGACCTTTGCCGTCCCTTCCGTCAGGATCAGGACGGCTTTTTTCAAGTGACATGATTCTATTTCTCCTTTGTTGATAATCCGCTGACTGGATTTTCGATCTCCGTAATATCAGCATCCAAATAACTTTGCAGTCTTCTCCATCCGCTCCGCGATCGGAACGCCAAACGGGCACCGTGCTTCGCACAAATGACATCCGATGCACTCCGATGCCTTATGTTCCAGAAGCTCATAGTGGGATTGCACTGTCGCCGGGATCTGCGGCTGCATGGTTGCCAGATCATAAAACTTGTTGATCATGGCAATATCCAGATTTGCGGCACACGGCTTGCAATGTCCGCAGTATGTACATTCGCCCCGATAAGAATGGAACGGTGCATTCGCGATCACAGATGCATAATCTTTCTCTGTCTCTGAGGAGCTCTCATATCCCACTGCCGCATCCACCTGCTCCTTTGTGTCATATCCACACATGATGGAGCAGACAGCCGGTCTCGTCAGCGCATAATGGATACACTGGACCGGGGTAAGACAGACACCGAACGGAGATCTCTTCGCATCGAAAAGTCTTCCGCCCGCGAATCCCTTCATGACCGTGATCCCCACATCGTTCTCCTCACAGGCCTTATAGAGCATCGCCCGGTCCAGATCGATCCCCTTAAGTCCCGCGTCAAACTCCTCCGCAAACATCGTATCGATATCCTCACTCGCCGGCAGCATATCAAACGCCGGGTTGATGCTGAAAAGGATCATCTCTATATATCCGGACTCAACTGCCTTCATAGCTACCTTTGGATTGTGGGAGCTCATGCCGATGTGCCGGATCACGCCTTTTTCTTTCAGCTCCATCACATAATCCAGATAATCAGAGTGCTGGATTTTCTCCCACTCTTCCTCAGAATCCACATAGTGGATCATTCCGAGATCGATATAGTCGGTCTGCAGTCTCTTTAAAAGGTCCTCAAAGGCCGGACGCACATATTTCATCTCCCGCGTGCGGAAATACTGTCCGTCCTTCCAGGTAGACCCGATGTGTCCCTGAATAAACCACTGATCCCGGTTCTCTTTAATTCCCTCGCCGATGATATTTCTCGATTTCGGATCCGCCATCCAGCAGTCCAGAATATTGATCCCTTTCTCTGATGCATACCGGATCAGCTCAATGCCCTCAGTTTCCGTATGCCGTTCCAGCCATTCCCCGCCAAATCCGATCTCACTCACCATGAGCCCTGTTTTTCCCAATCGTCTTGTCTTCATGTGTTCTCCTCCGATCATCTGTTGCCTCCGGCATTTCTCCTATCAGGATCCTACTGAAATGCCCCCGGTCCGTCGCTCTCCGACACGAATTTCGCGATCTTCACCGCTCCATTTCCATTCTTATCCACGGCATAGAACGTATACGTTCCTTTTTCCGTGATCTGGAACGCCGCCATATCCTTATCATTCACCGTAAACGCCGTTCCTTCCACAGTCCCGTTCGCAAACTCCCCGGCTGTATGCTCGCCCTTTGCATAGAAGAGCTTATCAAGATCCCCGTCAATATCGAGGACGCGGACCGTCAGATACATTCCACCATTCCGGTTCGAGGTCTGCATCTCCAGATATGGAGCCGTTCCGTTCGCCGGTCTCGTTCCACCGTTCTGAAATCCCCTTCTTGATAAACTGCCGATATCATAGGAAAGGGCTGCGCCCACATTCAGCATACCGCCGGACACCGTCACGTCCTTGAGACTCTCCATCGGTGTCACCGTGGACATCAGGATCTCCTTCACATCCGCAACCCCGATCCCGTCAAAATACGAATAGATCATTGCCGCCGCCCCGGACACCATCGGTGCCGCCATGGACGTTCCGCTCATATATCCATAGGTGTTTCCAGGGGTCGTACTTAAAATATAACTTCCCGGCGCCGCAAGATCCACGGTCGTTTTTCCATAGTTGGAGCTTGCGGACAGTGCCCCATCAAAGCTTAGATTCGCGACGGAAATAATATTGTCCAGATCATACGCCGCCGGATAAAACGGGATCACGTCCGTATCAACGCCTTTTCCTGTCTTCGGATTTCCGTTTCCCGCTGCCACTACAAACAGCATACCGGAATTCTTCATCGCCTCATATAACGCCTTATCATCTGTCGTCGACGTCAGGCTCAGGTTGCAGATCACCGCTCCGTTATCCTCCGCATATTTGATCGCCTTGATGACAGCCGCCGTGCTTCCGCCGCCGTCATTTCCTCCAAGGGCCTTTAACGCCATCACCCGAACCCGGGTTCCCGGAACGATTCCCGAGATTCCGATCCCGTTTCCTGTCCCGGCACTGATCGTCCCGGCCCCGTGGGTTCCGTGGCTGTCCTCATTCCCGGTGAAGATCTGATTGTTATTATTGTAGAAATTCCACCCATAACAATCATCTACGTAGCCGTTTCCGTCATCGTCGATGCCGTTTTCCGGAATCTCATCGGTATTGACCCATAAAGTGTCCTTCAGATCTTCATGAGAAGCATCAATTCCCGTATCGATCATTGCGACGATGGTATCATGGCTTCCGTTCCCATATGTCTCCCATGCCTGTTTCAGGTTGATATCCACGCCGGAAACCGCCTGTCTCTTCTTTACCTCCACGAGAGTTCCAAGAAGCTCCGCATTCTCCGATGGCTGACCGAACGGATCCGAGTAGACCGGATACTTCGTAACCTCTTCCGATGTGAACGATCCATCGTTGAAGAACGCCCACTGCTCCGATGCGGACGGGTCATTCGTCTGAAGTTTTTCAGACGCATACGCCATAGACGGCTGTCCCGCTGCCGCGAGCATCACCGCCGCCATAAATCCCGCCGCATGTCTGCAGACCGCTTTTCTCTTTCCATAATCATTCTGATCCATAAAAATTCTCTTTTCTCTCTCCATTTCCAGCCCTTCAAAGCGGACATTCGCAATTCTCTTCCGTTGTTTGCTGGTCTGTGTTTAGATCTATTTTTTAATTTTACCAGATATTCTTGTCTTTTTCATGAATTATTTCTTTTATTTGTTAACATCCGGGATTTTCAGTTCAGAAAATTCCTACCCGCGTACAGTAACGATTTTCTCCCCTGCTTCACGTTTTCTGCAACCATCTACTGGACTTTTCATATATAAAAGCCGGACATAACGTGAATTTCCCGAAAAAACGGGCAGGATGACCTATTTTTATCATCCTGCCCGTTTTCGTACCGTATTAATTCTGCTGATCCATCGGATCCTGTCCGTTTCCAGCCTGCGGCATCCGCTGCCCATCAGCTGCTCCGGCATATCCGCCGTTCTCATTCGCCGGCGCATTCTGCACATGTTCTGCGACCTGCACGCCCGGATCCTGTACCTGCAAAGCCTCAGCAGCCTGTACCTGCTGGCTCGCTGCGTCCTCCGCGAACTCGCCGCCCATCCGGCTCTTCTCTTCTTTCTTTCCTTCCTCCGGCTCCGGGATTCCCTTTACCTCACGGAAGATCTTCATAAACTCCTTGCCGGTGATCGTCTCTTTCTCGATCAGGAACGCCGCGATCTGATCCATCGCATCACGGTTTTCGGAGAGAAGACGCTTTGCCTCAGCATACGCCTCTTTCAACATCTTCATGACTTCCGTATCGATCTCAGCGGCTGTCGCGTCACCACAGTTTAAGACAGTGCGTCCTGTCAGATACTGGTTCTCCTGAGTCTCTAATCCCATAAGGCCGAACTTCTCAGACATACCGTACTGGGTGACCATCGCTCTCGCGATCCTTGTCGCCTGCTCGATATCGTTTGCTGCGCCTGTCGTTACCGTATCAAATACAAGTTCCTCAGCCGCACGGCCTGCAAGAGAAACAACAAGCATTGCCTGAAGCTCTTTCTTCGTATTTAAGTATTTCTCCTCCTCCGGAACCTGCATCACGTAACCCAGCGCACCCATAGTACGCGGCACGATCGTGATCTTCTGGACCGGTTCAGCGTCTTTCTGAAGAGCGGTGACAAGCGCATGTCCAACCTCATGGTAGGAGACGATCCGGCGCTCTTCCTTGCTTAAGATCCTGTCTTTCTTCTCTTTTCCGACAAGGACAAGCTCCACTGCCTCAAAAAGATCTTTCTGGGAAACAGCCTGACGTCCATTCTTGACCGCATTGATGGCTGCCTCGTTCATCATATTCGCGAGATCCGCACCCACGGCGCCGGACGTCGCAAGGGCGATCTCCTCGAAATCGACGGTCTCATCCAGACGCACATCCTTGGAATGTACTTTTAAGATATTCACACGGCCTTTCAGGTCCGGCTTGTCAACAATCACACGTCTGTCAAAACGTCCCGGTCTCAAAAGTGCCGGATCCAGAATCTCCGGACGGTTCGTCGCGCCCAGGACGAGAAGTCCCTTAGAGGAATCAAATCCATCCATCTCGGAAAGCAGCTGGTTTAAGGTCTGCTCTCTCTCATCATTTCCGCCCATCCGGCTGTCACGGCTGCGTCCGATGGCATCGATCTCATCAATAAAGATGATACACGGTGCGGACTGCTGTGCCTGTTTGAAGAGGTCACGGACACGGGACGCACCCACGCCGACAAACATCTCCACGAAATCAGAACCGGAAAGGGAATAGAACGGAACATGTGCCTCACCGGCTACCGCCTTCGCAAGCAGAGTCTTACCTGTTCCTGGAGGTCCCACAAGGAGCGCTCCTTTCGGCAGTTTTGCACCGATCTTTGAATATTTCTGCGGGTTATGCAGGAAATCAACGATCTCCACAAGGGATTCCTTCGCCTCGTCCTCGCCCGCTACGTCAGCAAACGTGACTCCCGTCTCCTTCTGGACGTAGACCTTGGCGTTGCTCTTTCCAACGCCCATCATTCCTCCGCCGCCCATCCGGCTGTACATCATATAGAGAAGTCCGATCATAAGCGCTGACGGGAGTACCCATCCCATCAGAAAGTTTAAAATACTCGCGCTCGTACTCGTATCTTCCGCCACCACATGGACCCCGTTGGCATCTAAAAGACGCTCTGCAAGATCAACATCCGGGATTCTTACCGTATAATACTGGATGAAGCGGGAAAGCTTCGTGGAAGAAGTCTTTGGCGTTAAGTAGATCCTGTTGCTGGAGATCTTCGCCGTATCGATCTCTCCCTCTTTTAAGTATTCCACAAATTCCTCATACCCGAGTTCCTGGGTCTGGTTTTTGCGGACCATGTTGTTCATAACGGTCACAGCGATCAGCGTGATCACTAGGATCAGGGCGAGCACCCCGATATTCTGTCCGCTTGGCCGCTTTCCGCCATTTCTGTTCTGATTGTTGTTGTCCATTGATTTTCTCCACTTCTTTTGCGCATATATCACATTTGGGTATATTGACCCATGATTTTGTGATACCTAATCATTATAAGTTGAGTTTCCCCATAAGGCAATAAAAAAAGTATGAAATTTCTATGTTTACAAAAAATATCAGAAACGCTACAATACAACATGGATAGCAATTTTATCATTTAAAATATATCTGAAAGGATATTTATCATGAATACCGTCACACACCCGATTCCGCCTGTTTTTGACAGCGCCTCCAGGATTCTGATCCTCGGTTCCTTCCCGTCCGTCAAATCCAGGGAAGGACATTTTTTCTATCACCACCCGCAGAACCGTTTCTGGAAGACCCTGTCCGGAATTCTCGCGGTTCCGGTTCCGGGCAGTATTGATGAGAAAAAGGAATTTCTCCTCTCCCATCATATTGCCCTCTGGGATGTGATCGCATCCTGCTCCATCGAGGGTTCCAGCGACAGCTCCATCCACGATGTCGTGCCCAACGATCTCTCCCGGATCCTGTCTGCCTCCAGTATTCAGGCAATCTTCTGCAATGGGAAGACCTCCTGGAACTATTATAAAAAATATCAGGAGGCCGTGACCGGAATCCCGGCAGTCTCCCTTCCCTCCACGAGCCCGGCGAACGCGGCGTGGACGCTGGAGAAATTAGAAGGAGCCTGGGGTGTGATTTCAGATTATCTCGAATAAAAAATTATGAATTACTTTCCTGTTTTATTTTCCTTTTTCGATGGAAACTATCATTCAGGAGGTGATTCCATGAAAAACTCATCAAAGAAACTGCTTACCAGCGCCGACTGGGACATCGACATCCAGGCCTGCTCCGCCACCGACTGCACCGGCCTGATCCCGGCGCTCCCGGAGACCGACGCAGAATTAGAACATTATCAGGAGCTCTACCACTACCTGCCGGATTCCCCGGACCAGACAGCTGATGATTCCGACCATTATAAATCCTAAACCAACACGAAAGAAGCATTTAAAGTTATGTTAACCGAATCCATCTACAAATCATGCACTCTCTGTCCCAGGGAATGCCACGCCGACCGTACAATCTCCACCGGCTTCTGCGGCGCCGGGCACGAGCTCCGCGCCGCCAGGGCCGCCCTGCATATGTGGGAAGAACCCTGCATCAGCGGCACCACCGGAAGCGGAACCGTCTTCTTCTCCGGCTGTACGTTACGCTGCGTCTTTTGCCAGAACTTCCAGCTGAGTCACGAAAACTACGGAAAAACCATCTCCGTCTCCCGCCTCGCCGATATCTTCCTGGAACTCCAGGAAAAAGGCGCCGCAAACATCAACCTCGTGACCGGGACCCAGTTCGCTCCATCTATCGTCCGCGCCCTGGATCTCGCGAAGCCGAAGCTTCAGATCCCTGTCGTCTTTAACTGCGGCGGCTACGAAAAGCTTGAAACGATCCGTGATCTCGCAGACTACGTCGATATCTGGCTTCCAGACCTCAAATACATGGACAGCGGTCTCGCCAAGAAATACTCCGCCGCCCCGGACTATTTCGAGAAAACCTCCGACGCCATAAAAGAAATGATCCGCCTCACCGGCGGACTTTCCTGGAATAAAAGGAATCCATCAATGCTGGACCGCGGCGTCATCATCCGCCACATGGTCCTTCCGGGCGCAAAAGAGGACTCGATCCGCCTCCTGCACTGGATCAGAGAAAATCTCCCGGATCACCAGTACCTTATCAGCATCATGAGCCAGTATACGCCGTTCTACAGGAGCACCGAATATCCGGAGATCAACCGGCGGATCACCTCCTATGAGTATAACAAAGTCGTTGACACCGCGATTGACCTCGGTCTCACGGAAGGGTTTATGCAGGAAAGAAGTAGCGCGAAAGAAGAATATACGCCACCGTTTGACTGTGAAGGGCTTTAATACAGATTAATAAGCCTGCCGGTTACAGACCTGCACCTGGTTCGTACAGACAGTTTGCTACTCTCCCCCCAAAAGCAAGTGGCAGCAATTCTTTTCTGCGCATAAAAAGTGGGTACCGAATCAATTTTCTTGTTTCGATACCCACCTTAATGTTCTGCGTTATCCAATGGATCTTACCTCGTTTTCATTAGATTTTTTCTATATGAAGTTTTCCTTTTTCACTCCGCCGGCTTTTTCCGAAATCTTATCTTTCTTTTCGTTCTCATATCGATTATTGTATTTCTCTTTTTGATACTTTCTCGTCATATCTTGAAGGATTTCAAATAATCTTTTTTTCGATTAATTACCCGGTTTTGTGTTTTTCCTTTGTTCCGGATTTTTCAAATTTGAAAAATGGAACGAGACTTATGTGTTCGGTGGACTGTACCTCCTTTACTTAGATTTTTTTAAGTACGAACCTTTTCGTCTTCTTTGCTTTGTTCTCTCTTTCTTTTTGTTGTCTTCATTATATTCGATATCTTCTCATTTGTCAATATGTTTTTAGAAAAAATATTTTTTATTTTATTGTTATTAGTTTATTGTTCTATTGTATATAATTATTCAAATAATTATATTATTCCGCAAAATAAATTCACGCTCTTTTTCCATCCTTCTCCCATCCGCAATGACCTTTCTATATGGCTTCTACAGCTTTCTTCTTTCTCCGCACCCGCGAAACAGGACAGCAAAGGCGATGGAGATCCCAGCTATCATGAGAAACAGATCCGAATACACCCCAAAGGCCGCCGACACCTTCTCCCAGGAGTCCCCAGCGATCCTCCCGGCATAGACGAGGACCGTGTTCCACAGAAGACTTCCCGCCGCCGTAAAGACAAGAAACGGCACAAACGGCATCCTGGCAATCCCTGCAGGGATGGAGATCAGGCTGCGGACGATGGGGATCAGCCTGCACAGGAACACCGCCGATCTCCCGCGTTCCCTGAACCATCCTTTCGCGAGATCCACATCTTCCAGGCGGAAGTGAAGCAGATGTCCGATCTGTCCGCAGAGCAGTTTCCGGAACACCTCATCCGGCAGAAACCGTCCCACGCTGTATAGAATGACAGCCCCCGCCAGCGATCCGGCAGTGGAAAATAGGATCACACCGATGGGCGTCATGTCCGTGCAGACCGTCATGACGCCCCCAAAGGTCAGGATCACCTCCGACGGGATCGGAGGAAAGAGATTTTCAACTAAAATAAGGAGGAACACAGCAAGATTGCCGTATTCCCCCATCAATTCCAGTACCAGCTCCCGCATACAGACACCCCCGCTTTACCATGGGTATAATATATGCAGCATCCAGTCTGTTTTATTCACTTTTCCCGAATCCATTCATCTGCAGATTCAGCTTTTATATTAACCGTTATACTTCTCACTCTGCTCCGCGATCAGCGCCGCATCGTCAAAGTAGTTGATCTTCATAGCCGCACGCATCTCCTTTAATGTCTGTGCAGCTACGCGTTCTGCCTTCTCGCTTCCGCTCTTTAAGATCTCGTATACAGCCGGGATGTCCTGCTCCCATCTCTTTCTTCTCTCGCGGATCGGACGGAGCTCCTCCTCAAGCACACGGTTCAAGAACTTCTTGACCTTTACATCGCCAAGTCCACCGCGTTTGTAGTGCTCTTTCACCTCGTCGAGGTTCTTGTAATCCGGCCAGAACTCTGCGAAGTATTCGTCCTTGCAGAATGCGTCCAGATATGTGAAGACGGTATTTCCCTCAACCTGTCCCGGATCGCTTACCTTTAAGTGGTTCGGATCTGTGTACATGGACATGACTTTCTTCTTTACGTCCTCCTCTGTATCGGAAAGGTAGATGCAGTTTCCTAAGGATTTGCTCATCTTTGCCTTTCCGTCGGTGCCCGGAAGACGGCGGCATGCGTCGTTTGTCGGAAGAAGAATATCCGGCATAACAAGGGTATCTGTATTGTATACCGTATTGAATTTGTGAACGATCTCTCTCGTCTGCTCAACCATCGGCATCTGGTCCTCACCAGCCGGAACCACATTTGCCTTGAAGGCTGTGATATCTGCTGCCTGGCTGATCGGGTAGGTGAAGAAGCCGACCGGGATGCTGGCCTCAAAGTTTCTCATCTGGATCTCACTCTTTACGGTTGGGTTTCTCTGCAGTCTGGAAACCGTAACGATGTCCATAAAGTAAGCGGTCATCTCGTAAAGCTCCGGCACCATGGACTGGATAAAGATCGTGGATTTTTCCGGATCAAGACCTGCAGACAGGTAATCGAGCGCAACCTCCAGAATATTCTGGCGGACCTTCTCCGGGTTATCCGCATTGTCTGTGAGCGCCTGGGAGTCAGCAATCATGATATAGATATCGCTATACTCTCCGGAATTCTGAAGCTCTACTCTTCTTCTAAGAGATCCTACATAATGTCCTACATGAAGACGACCTGTCGGACGGTCTCCTGTTAAAATAAT
This sequence comes from Clostridium sp. MCC328, assembly GCF_018785465.1. Lineage (NCBI taxonomy): Bacteria > Bacillati > Bacillota > Clostridia > Eubacteriales > Clostridiaceae > Clostridium > Clostridium sp. MCC328. The sequence goes on along the minus strand of NZ_WQPW01000018.1, from coordinate 33,421 downwards.
CTTTCCCACAACAATATTCCTTTCTCTCCTGTGATGTCAGGTTTCTGTGATACCGGCGGCTCCACGACTGCAGTCCCATTTCGATCTCCAGAAATCCTGTCGGCTGACCCCAAGTTTCAGGCTACAGCCGGTGGATGAAAATTCCGCTTCGCAGTTTCGGTTCAAACCAGGTCGATTTCGGCGGCATCAGAAGCCCCGCGTCCGCAACAGACAGCAGTTCTTCCATCGATGTCGGATACATGGAAAAGGCAATCTTCATGTCCGCCTCACAGCGGCGCTCCAGTTCTTTCACGCCGCGGATCCCGCCCACAAAGTCGATGCGCTTATCCGTTCTCGGGTCTCCGATTCCAAGCACCGGAGCCAGGAATTTCTCCTGGAGCACGGACACGTCAAGTCCCTTCACCGGATCATCCGGTCGGACTCCCGCCTTTAATTTCAGATCATACCATGTTCCTCCGAGGTACATGCCGACCTCACCGCGTTCCTTCGGCTCCACAGCTTCCTTTAAAGGTCCGGAGACCTCAAAAAGCTTCGAAGCTTCCTTTAAGAGCTCCTCCTCCGAGTGTCCGTTCAGATCCCACACTACACGGTTATACGGCAGGATCGTCAGTTCATCCTCTGAGAACAGTACGGAGAGGAAGTAGTTGAACGGGGCGTCCTTCGGCGCGTCCGGGTGTTCCGCCCTGCGCTTTAAGGCAACCTTCACGGCAGAAGCCGCGCGGTGATGACCGTCTGCGATATATGTCGCCGGGAGCTTTTCAAATTCCTCCCGGATCTCTTTTATCATATCACCGGATCCGATTTTCCATACCCGGTGTCTGATTCCATCCTCTGAGATAAAATTATAAAGCGGATTCTCCTCTTTTGCAAGTGCAACCAGTTCTTTTAAGCGTTTTACCGGGCGATATGCGAGAAAAATCGGTCCGGACTGGGCGTCCATCACATCGATATGGCGGATCCGGTCCAGTTCCTTCTCCTCTCTCGTGTTCTCGTGCTTCTTGATCACGCCGTTTACATAGTCATCTACGCTTGAGCATGCCACGATTCCTGTCTGGGAATGATCGTTCATCGTGAGTTCATAGAGATAGTAGGTCTCATTCGGATCTTCCACATAGTTTCCGTCCTTCACCCATTGTTCGAAAAGATCCTTTGCGTGGGCATAGACCTCCGGCGCGTACATGTCCGCCGTGTCCGGGAATCCCGTCTCCGGGCGGTCGATGGCGAGGAAGGAAAGCGGATGGGACTTCACCTCTCGCTTTGCCTCCTCCCTGTTGTATACATCATACGGAAGTGCCGCGATCTCTGCCGCATGTTCTGCTGCCGGGCGCACGCATGAAAACGGTCTCACTACTGCCATGCCTGTTACCTCCCCATATTATTTTATCCTGCCTCTATATTACACTCAATTCTCTATAAACGCAATTCATCCATGACGATTTTTCGTACATGGATGAATTACAATTACATTTCACAGCTGCCATCTTCTTATGCAGCCGTATTATTCTCTTTTCGACTATAATTTTTTAGCCCTTGATCACACGGACCTTATACATTCCGCTGATCTTTTCAAGATGGGAAACCGCCTCCGCTTTCGCCGGATCTTCCAGATCAAGAAGTGTGTACGCGTACTTGTCACGGCTCTTGTTTGTCATGTTGGCGATGTTGATTCCCTCAGCAGCCAGGATCGATGTGATTTGTCCGATCATGTTCGGAACGTTCGCATGGAGCAGGCCGATTCTTCCTGCCACCTGACAGATTCCCATGTCACACGCCGGATAGTTTACGGAATTTTTGATATTTCCGTTCTCCAGATAATCCTTCAGCTCATCCGCAGCCATCACCGCGCAGTTATCCTCGGACTCTTCTGTGGAAGCGCCCAGATGCGGTGTTGCGATCACGCCGTCCATCGCGGAAGTCTTTGCGTTCGGGAAATCGGTGATATATTTTTTTACCTTTCCACTCTTTAACGCCTCTGCCATATCATCATCGTTTACAAGCAGGTCTCTCGCGTAGTTTAAGATCACAACACCGTCCTTCATCTGGTCAAAAGCATCCTTGTTGATCATTTCCTTCGTGGAATCGAGAAGCGGCACATGGACAGTGATGTAATCGCAGTCTTTGTAGATCGTATTCACATCCATAATGTGCTTTACAGATCGGGACAGCATCCACGCCGCATTTACGGAGATAAACGGATCATAGCCGTAAACTTCCATTCCGAGAGCAGCGGCAGCGTTCGCAACCTCACAGCCGATAGCGCCAAGACCGATGACTCCAAGCTTTTTGCCCCTGATCTCGTTTCCGGCAAAGGCTTTTTTGCTCTTCTCCATCTTCTTGCTGATATCTTCTTCCCCGGCATGTTCTCTGCACCACTCGATACCTCCGACAACATCTCTGGAAGTCAGGAACAGACCCGCGAGAACAAGCTCCTTTACACCGTTCTTATTTGCGCCCGGTGTATTGAATACGACGATGCCCTTCTTCGCACACTCGTCGAGCGGGATATTGTTGACTCCGGCTCCGGCTCTGGCGATGGCCTCGAGTCCAGCCGGGAATTCTGTCTCGTGGAGAGACGCGCTGCGGACCAGGATTCCTTCTGCGTCTTTAATATCATCTACAAGTTTATAGTCTCCTGTGAGGCGGTCTGTGCCATAGTGGGAGATCTGATTTAAACAACAAATATTTCTCATAATTTTTCCTCTGATATTTTCATCCGGCAGTCTTACGCGTCCGCGTGCTCCGCCTCAAATTTCTTCATAAATTCTACAAGCTTCACAACGCCCTCCTCCGGCATTGCATTGTAGATGCTGGCTCTCATGCCGCCGACGGTACGGTGTCCTTTTAAGTTCACGAATCCGGCTGCCTCCGCCTCTTTTACGAACAGGGCATCCAGCTCTTTATCACCTGTAACGAACGGCACATTCATGATGGAACGGTCCTCTTTGCGGACAGTTCCGTGGAAGAGCCTGCTCTGATCCAGATAATCGTAAAGGATCTTTGCCTTTCGCTCGTTTTTCTCCTTCATGGCTTCCAGTCCACCCTGCTTCTTCAGCCATTTGAAGACCTTGCCACAGATATAGATTCCGTAACACGGCGGAGTGTTGTAGAGGGATCCGGCCTTCGCCTGGACATCGTAGCGCATGATCGTCGGTGTCTCCGGAAGAACATCCTCGCGGATCAGGTCCTCACGGATGATCACGATAACAACACCTGCCGGTCCGATGTTTTTCTGGACACCGCCATAGATCACACCGTATTTTGATACATCCATCGGTTCAGAGAGGAAACAGGAGGACACATCGGAGACGAGTGTTTTTCCCTTTGTGTTCGGGAGTGTATGGAATTTTGTTCCGTAGATCGTATTATTTTCGCAGATATAAACGTAATCGGCATTCTCATCGACCGGAAGATCGGAGCAATCCGGAATATAGCTGAATGTCTTATCCTCACTGGATGCAATGGCATTCGCTGTTCCGTAAAGCTTTGCTTCCTTCCATGCTTTCTTTGCCCACTGTCCGGTGATAATATAGTCGCCGACACGGTTTTTAAAAAGATTTAACGGGACTGCCGCAAACTGCTGGTGAGCTCCACCCTGTAAAAACAGGACTTTGTAGTTGTCCGGGATCTTTAAGAGGTCTCGGATGTCCTGCTCTGCTGTCTGGATGATCTCCTCAAAAGCTTTTGAGCGGTGGCTCATCTCCATGACGGACATTCCGGTTCCATTGTAATCAAGCATCTCGGCTGCTGCTTCTTTTAAGACTTCTTCCGGCAGCACGGCCGGACCTGCGGAAAAGTTGTAGACTCTGCTCATAGTTTTGTTCCCCTCTCTGATTGCTCTGTGGCCTCTCTCCTTTCGGGGATGGCCACGATTCCAGCCCTTGTCTCTCGATCCAGCGTCACGCTTCACTCCGTCTCTTCTCTATCAGTGTGAAGTGACGAATCAGGCTGATTTGTCATATATCCTAGCACAAGTACCCGGGCAAATCAATGTTAAAATTGCCTTTTTCTCGAATTATGCAAACTTCTTTCTTTTTTTGATATCCTTTTTAACAATATATGTGGCTCTTATATTTCGTCTGCTATTTATTTTTCTTCAGATATGACTCCATGGATCAGTTTTCAACGCATTCGTGTGTGTCACGCAATCACCGGCAACCGTCTGAGACTTCTGTTCCCTATTACACTTACAGTCCCGCCACCGACAGATTATTCTGGCGTCATGTCAATAAAAAAGAATGTGCCTTGGCACATTCTCGCGCCTCGCGCGGTCGCTTGCGACAGTCTACATCTTCGCGCGAGTGCGCATCTTTGGCACGTCAGTGCCTTTTTTTGTAACAGGGAATTCCTCGGAATTTCCTGTTACAAAAAAATGGCAGAACACACGATTTTCATGTATTCTGCCATCATTGCCGTACTTATTTTATTAGATTCTCTCACAGATCAGATTTCCCATCTCAGTGGTTCCAACCTGCTTTTTGCCCTCGTCCATGATATCGACGGTGCGGTAGCCCTCTGCGAGGACCTTTCTGACCGCATCCTCGATAGCATCTGCTTCCTTGTCAAGGTCGAAGGAGAAGCGGAGCATCATTGCTGCAGAGAGAATAGTCGCAATCGGATTTGCGATGTCTTTTCCTGCGATATCCGGTGCGGAACCATGGCTCGGCTCGTAGAGACCAAATTTGCTCTCATTTAAGCTTGCGGAGGACAGCATACCGATGGAACCGGTGATCATGCTCGCCTCGTCGGATAAGATGTCGCCAAACATGTTCTCTGTTAAGATCACATCGAACTGGCGCGGGTTCATAACGAGCTGCATTGCGCAGTTGTCGACCAGCATATTTTCAAGAGTGACTTCCGGGTAGTCCTTTGCGACTTCCGCAACAACTTTTCTCCAGAGTCTGGAGGAATCGAGAACGTTTGCCTTATCGACACTTGTTACTTTCTTCTTTCTCTTCATGGCGATCTCGAATGCCTTGATCGCTACGCGGCGGATCTCCTTCTCACTGTAAACGAGAGTATCTGTCGCCTGCTCAACACCGTTTACGGTCTCTGTGTGGCGCTCACCGAAGTAAAGGCCTCCGGTCAGCTCGCGGACGATGACCATGTCGAAGCCGTCACCGATGATCTCCTGTTTTAACGGGCATGCGCCTGCAAGATCATTGTAGAGGTATGCCGGGCGGATATTTGCGAAGAGATTTAATCCTTTACGGATCGCAAGAAGTCCTGCCTCCGGTCTTAAGTTCGGGGCAACATCGTACCAGCGGGAGTTGCCGACATTTCCACCGACTGCACCGAGAAGAACAGCGTCACTCTTCTTTGCGGTCTCCAGCGCCTCGTCTGTCAGCGGCACACCGTAGGTGTCGATGGAGATTCCACCCATGAGGACCTCTTCATAGTTGAATTTATGACCGTATTTCTGACCTGTTTTATCTAAAACTTTCTTTGCTTCTCTCACGATTTCCGGACCGATCCCGTCACCGGAGATCGTTGCAATTCTATATTCCATGTCTTTTTCCTCCATATCCCGCCTGAAAATTCACGAAATGCTGCCGTCATTTCCATATTTTTCGGGTATTTTACTTTTCATATTTGTACCGGACTAATTCCTTTTCTGTCCGATTATCTCTTTGTAATCATACTCTAATTTTTCTTAATTTTCAACAAATTGGAGAAATTACTGGCATATATGTTTTCTATTATTTATATGAATCACAGTTATACTTTAGCGGGGTTCACTCTCACTGCTTCTCTTCATGATAAAAGGCACATCACCCGGAACCAATGTTTATTCCATGGCATGTGCCTTTTTCGTTACTGTTCACGCTTTGCGCAAACAGTAACTGATTTTGCCGATGCTTCGCATTCCGAATCGGCAAAATCCACTACCACCACTGTATTGTACGGAATTTTCAGTTCAGAAAATTCCTACCCGTGTACAGTAACCCTTTTTCTTCTCAGAATTTTTCTTACTCGTGATACATCTCCGGTCTTCTATCGCGGAAGAGTCCCCATGAAAATCTCTCGCGCTCCAGCTCGTCCAGATCAAACTCCGCTGTGATCACGCCCTCGCTGTCGCGGTCCATGGACTGGATCACTTCGCCGGCACCGTCCGTGATGAAGGAGGAGCCATAAAATTTCAGGGCTGATTTCTGGTTTCCGTTTGCCTCACATGGTGTTACCTCTTCCAGTCCCACACGGTTTGCCGCGATCACCGGCATCAGGTTCGACGCGGAATGTCCCTGCATGCAGCGTCTCCAGTGGGGCATGCTGTCCACGGAGAGGATCGGCTCGCTGCCGATGGCTGTCGGATAGAATAAGAGCTCTGCGCCCTTTACTGCCATAAATCTCGCGGTCTCCGGGAACCACTGGTCCCAGCAGATACCCACGCCGATGGTGCCGTAGCGGGTCTTAAATGCCTTAAATCCGGTGTCCCCCGGTGTGAAATAGAATTTCTCCTGATAATAATGGTCGTCCGGAATATGGGTCTTTCTATAGATTCCAAGATTCGTTCCGTCCGCATCAAGGATCGCGACGGTGTTGAACAGGCGCTTTCCGTCCTTCTCATAGAAGCTGATCGGAAGAACGACCTTGAGCTCCTCCGCGACCTTTGCGAAGTGTTTTACAGCGTCGTTTTCCTCCACCGGCTTCGCAAACTCATAATATTCGTACTGGCGCTCCTGACAGAAATACTGGCGCTCAAAAAGCTCCGGGAGCAGGATGATCTGGGCTCCGTCCGCTGCCGCTTTTCTCACGAGTCTCTCCGCGTTTGCGATATTCTCATTCACGTCTCTTGTGCAGCGCATCTGTACCGCTGCGACTTTTACTTTTCGCATTTTATATTTCCTCCTGTGGGGTATCCGTTTTATTGTCCCTATGTGCTGTCTATATTCCAGCTCTATATTGTTCTTTCATTTTTAATTTTTTGAATTGCTCCTCAGGTACAGCATCTATCCTGGTTCAATACACGTTTTCTGATTCTATTTTTATCGTATTCTTTTCCTAGCTTCCCTGCGGGATCTGCTGCGTGATACAGTGGATATTTCCGCCGCCGAGCAGAATATCCCGGGCCGGGATCGGACAGATCTTTCTTTCCGGGAACACTTTTCCGAGGATCTCCACCGCCGTCTTATCATGCTCATCCCCAAACTGCGGCACGATCACTCCGCCGTTTGAGATATAGAAGTTTACATAACTCGCCGCAAGCCGTTCCCCGGCTTCTCTCGTGTCCTCGCCGTCCTCAAACTCATAACCGCCAAGGTCTTCCTCCGTCACACAGATCGGTGTCTTTGGGATTGGAAGCTTGTGGACTTTGATCTTTCTGCCCATAGCATCCGTCTCATGTTCTAAAATATCCAGACAGCTCTTCGACATGGCGTACTGGGGATCCTTCTCATCATCGGTCCAGCCTAAGACCACCTCGCCCGGGCGCACGAACGCGCAGATGTTGTCCACATGTTCATTCGTCTCGTCATTGTAGATTCCATGTTCCAGCCAGATCACCTTTTTAGCCCCGAGGTAAGCACAGAGCTTCTTTTCGATCTCGTCCTTTGTGAGCTTCGGATTTCTTCCTCCGCTCAGAAGACACGCTGCCGTCACAAGAACCGTCCCCTCTCCGTCAGAATGGATCGAACCGCCTTCCAGAACGAAGGGGTGGGCCTCATAGCAGTCATAACCAAGCTCCCCACAGACTTTTTCCGCCACAAGATCGTCCTTCTCCCAGTGGGCGTAAAGTCCGTCCACGTTTCCGCCCCAGGCGTTGAACTCCCAGTCAATGCCACGTACAGTGCCTTCCCCGTTCACCACAAAGGTCGGTGCCACATCCCGCGCCCAGGCATCGTCGGACTCCATCCTGATCACGTGGATCCCGTGTCCCGGATTCCCGGCTAACATCTCGCGGGCATTCTCCTCCACATCCGGCTCCGCCAGCATAAAGACCTCCTCGCTCTCCGCGATGGCCCATGCCACGCGCTTGAATGCCTCTCTCGCTTTTTTCGCGCCGTAGTTCCAGCTTCCCGGGCGCTTTGGCCAGATCATGATGCAGCCTCTGTGGGGTTCAAATTCTCCCGGCATGCGAAATCCATCTGCTACCGGTATCGTATGAAGTTTTTTCATTCTTCAGTTCCTTTCCTGACTTATCTTCATTAACTACTAATTATACCAATCTATCTCATGTCCATCTTCCCGCTATTCGACCCGGAAACAACTCTCACTTCCAGGTTTTTTACCGCCACTTTTTTATATAACCGCCTTTTTCCTGGTCACAAGGCGGAGAGCAGCCACAATCCATATTACACGGCGGCGGACAGTCACATCTTCCTCCCGGCTCACATGGAGGCGGGCAGGGACAAAACGGCGGCTTTGGCGGCGGTGGACACGGCTTCGGGGGCTTCGGCGGCTTTTCCTTCTTCTCCTCAACCCGGACCAGAATAATATCGTCCCCGATCTGGCAGATATCCCCAAAAGGGATCACAAATTCTTTTTCCCGTCCCAGGAAACCGCAGACACAGCCCGGTCCCGGCACGATGATCGCCAGAATCCTGCCTGTACACGGATCGACATCCAGATCACCCACAAAGCCTAAACGTTTGCAGTCGCAGACGTTGATCACTTCCCGCCTCTTCAATTCGCTCATCCGCATGGCATCATCTCCCGAATCGAAACATTTTATGTATCCCATTAACCACAGACCTGTTATTCGCGCAGGCTGCCGTCAACCAGTCATACTCTCTATTTATAGTCTATGCTCCATTTCTTGTCCCTGAGATGAATATCCAGCATTATTTTCACTTAATTATAATTTTTCTGAAGCTTTACAATTCAATATTCTCCGGCAGTTTTCCCACCGTTTTCAGGATCTTCGCCGCATTTCTCCACAGCATATCCTCTTTCTCACTGTCCGTGAAACTGCTGTCCCTAATCCTCGCAATAGCGGCTTTCTGGGTGCCATAGGGAAAATCACTGCCGTAAAGCACCCGATTTGTTCCGAACCTGCGGATGATCTCCTCAAACTCACCGGCTTCCTCCAGCTCCGCGCTCATGGCCGTATCGATAAACACATTTTCCGGCAGATTTTCAAGATTCTCATTGGGATTTTTCATCATGCAGAAGCTTCCCATATGCGCCATGATGATCGGGATATCCGGGGCAGATTTTAAGATTTTTCGGATTCCCGACGGGTAAAGATCATAAGGGCGCACGATCCTCGCCGTCCCCATATGGATCAGCACCGGAAATCCCAGCTCATTGATCTTTCTCCACATCTCCTCATACTTCGGATCTTCCAGGTTGACTTTCTGAAACGGCGGATGGAACTTGATTCCCACCATCTCCATATCCTTTAGCTTTTCCAGTTCCTCGATCACATTCTCACAGTCCGGGTGAAGGCCGCCGAATGAGATAATATTCTTTCTTGCCGCTTCCTTCGCGAACCGGTTCACCTCCGCCTGATTCTGGGGTTTCGAGACCACCGGCAGGTTCACGGAGATGTCCACCCCCGCCTCCTGCATCCTCGCCAGCAGATTCTCCCGGATCGGAAGCTTCTTAAAATCATCATTCTCATGCCCGGTGACCTCCATGGCCCGTCTCGCCAGGGCGACCGGATAGATATGCGTATGAATGTCAATGATCCTGCAATTCATCTATTCTTCTCCAGTTCTTCCTCCATGCACCGTTTTCGGCAGCATGTTCCTGAATTTTTCTGCGGCTTTGGTTTTTATTTGCAATGAGTCACTTTTTCTTTACCATGCAGCGCTTTTTAAAAAACGAAATACCGTAGCAAAGAATCTGGTCATAGTCTTCCTCATACTCCTTTGCGTACATTCGATCATCAATTTGCCGCAAAGCTGTATCGCACGCACTCCCCAGATTTTCCAGAACCTTCGTATACTTTGCCTCAAAAATTGCAACACGGGCATTCATAGAATCGTAAATAACCACCTCGCTCCGGCCTTCTCCGTGTTCCTTGTTGGAATCCACCATATATCCGGCGCCGGTGAAGATACCTGCAAGAAAAGCGTGGTAGAAGTCTTCCCGATAGTCATGGTAGCTGATCGTCCGCCGGAGCAGGGCATTCATTTCTTTGGTAATCCTCTCACTGTCACCGTTCCATACAGCGTCAAACAAAGCATTTCGATTCCACTTCTTCGTGCTGTCATCGAACCATTTAATAACTGTCGTTTCAAAAATCTCTTTGATTTCTGCATTCGGAATCATAAGAGCAGCCATGCCATCCGGCAGTTCGTCCTTGTAATCTCCCTTGCGCGCTTTGGTTAAGTAGCCCGTCAGATATAGTGTACTCCAAAGATTCTCTTCCGAAGAATGCAGATAATCATAGGTCAGGTTTTCATCTACACGCTGAACAATACAGCCGCCCGCCATCAAAGTTTCAAGCTTATTTGTAATCGTACCGCCTGCATACTCAATAAAGGAACGTATGATGGCATTGTCGCTGGTGTTTTTCCAATAGCTGACCGGTCTGGCTTTCGGATTTCGCTGCAGTTCCAACATATAATTCATAACATCCCCACGGGCAGTAAACATCAAAATCACCGAAATGGTAGCCATCATACCATTTCCTGATATTGTCAGCCTGTTCCGTCAGACCGGCGTCATTCAGCAGCTGGTCAACCTCGCTCTGTACAAAACCAAAATACTCGTTCAAACGGGAATTTGTGATCGTATCCGACACAAATTTATTTGTTCCAGTAAAGATGCTCTCTTTTGCAATCTTCAGACACCCCGTAACAACCGCGAACCGAAGTGCCTGATTGTCCTTCAGTGCCTGCATCAAGCCTTTCATAACATCAAGCATTTCATCATAGTAACCGTTGTTGTTCGCTTTTGCTACGGGAACATCATACTCATCTATAAGAAGAATTACAGGCTTTTCATAATAACTTTGCATCATCGTTGTCAAAAGCATAAGGCTGCTCTTAACTTCTTTTATCGAACCGCTGCCATGTGCGAGATGTGCAAACGCCGCTTTTTGGAAGTCCGTGGCATTTTTACCATCAAGCAAATAGAGATGTCTGTTGTACAAATCTGCAATCACCATTGTGAGCATATCGTATGCCCCAGTGAAATCCAGTCCATCTACCTGTCGAAACGAAACAAAAATTGTCGGATACTGGTTCATCCACGCATCGCACAATGCCTGGTTTTCTGTAATTTTCAGTCCCTCAAACAGTTTTCTGCTCTCCTTGCGGATGTCGAAGAAGCTTTCCAGCATGCTCATGCCCAATGTCTTGCCGAAGCGCCGGGGACGGGTAATAAGCGTTACTTTTATCCCCGTTCTGCTGAGCAGCTCTCCTATTAATTCCGATTTATCAATATAGTAATACTCATTTTTACGAATTTCTTCAAAATCCGAAACTCCAACAGGAATGTTCATTTCTTTCATCTCTGCTGCTCCTTTCGTGCAGCCATGCACAGATTTTTCATTGCTTCTATGCTACCATGAATCTCGTGTTTTTACAAGAAAAAGCTCTGCTTACTGCGGCTATTCCGGCTTCCGCTCATTCTGCGTAATTTGCTATAAGCCATAACAAAAAATGGCCCGGCTCCATTTCTGAAGCCGGACCGTGTGCGCTCTGCTGCGCTTATCTATTTACTTTACCCATTCCCCGTTTTCATTCACCTTGTAGCCATCCGGAGTTGTTCCGTTTACTACGAGGGAACCTTTTGGACCGCCCGCTGTTACTTCGTATAACCATTTTCACGGATATGCCGCTCCAACAGTTCCGCGAATGTCTTTTCACTCATATTTTTTATCCCGATCCCGGAAAACGAACTTCCGGGATCTTTCCTTTTTCATACTCTCCCAACGATCATCTCTTAACAGCAAAGGTCCACAATCACCTGTGCAAAGATCTTCGCACTCATTGTGAGCTCGTCAACCACCGCGAACTCGTCCGGGCCGTGCATGTGGTTCTCGGTCTCCGGAAGAGCAGCGCCGAAAGCAACACCGTTCTTTAAATTGTGGACATAGGTTCCGCCGCCGATGGCGATACACTCGCCCTTTCTTCCGGAATATTTTTCATATGCGGAGAGCAGAGTCTTCACAAAATCAGAATCTGCCGGTACATGGTGCGGCGGCTTCATTTCTTCCGTATTGAAGGAGATTCCATCTGCTTCCATTTTTTTACGGATCACATCAATGGTGTTTTCCTTTGTGGCGCAGATCGGACAGCGGCTGTCGAATTCGCCCTCCAGGCTTTTCCCGGAAATATCCAGCATGCTGAATGCCAGTGTCAGCTCGCCGGACTCCTCATCGCTCATCTTGATTCCAAGCGCTTCGCCGTACCAGTCACCGTGCGGCATCAGGCGGTTTAACGCGCGGACTGCCTTTGTCTGTCCGCATTCCGCCAACGGAAGACGCTCGATCAGGGATAAGAGTCCTGTCAGGGCATTCTTTCCTTTCCACGGTGCCATTGCATGGCCGTTTTCGCCAGCTGCAGCGATCTTCAGGCAGCCATCCTCAGAGGATACCGTAAACCGGATTCCAAGCTCCTCCTCCATGCTCTTTGCAAGAGCCTCTGTCTCATCTCCGTCAAGACCCTCAAATAATGCCTCTGCCGCGCCCGGAACCACATTCGTCTTCGTTCCGCTGTGGAAGGATACCATCTTCGGAAGACGGTCAGACGGCTCGAACTCTGCCGTAAAATTACCTCCGATCCGGCCTTTCTCGATATTGATCACCGGGAAGGATGCATCCGGTGAGAAGGTCATCGGAGCTTCCTTTTCCACACTGTAGTAGTGGGTGATGTCGGAGCTTCCGCACTCCTCGTCAGTGCCAAGGATCAGGCGGACGTTCTTTTTCATCGGGATTCCAAGTTCATTTACGGCACGCATCGCGTAGAGAGCAGCAATTGCCGGTCCCTTATCGTCCGCGGTTCCGCGGCCATAGATCTTTCCGTCTTTTACTACCGGCTCAAAAGGTTCTGTAACGGTCCAGCCGTCTCCGGCCGGAACAACGTCCAGATGAGCCAGAATATCGAGCTGTGCCTCTTTGTCATTCATGTCAACGGTTCCAACATAGTTGTCATAGTTGTTGATGGAAAAACCGTAGCATTCCGCAATATGCAGAGCTGCACGCAGTGCCTCGGAGCACCCTTCCCCATACGGTTTTCCGATACGGTAAGACCCCTTTACACTGTTGATCCGGCAAAGAGCTCCGATGTCCTCCAGCATTTCTTTCTTGTGCGCGTCAATATACCGGCTGATCTTCTCTTTATACATAAATTTCCGCCTCCATATTTCTTTTGTTATAACCCATTTTACAGACAGGCGGGACCGTCTCATCCCGGATGTTTCCGAGATCGTAAAGCCAGCCCCGCTTATACCATACTTATTCTGTGCGCCAGTTATTGGCTGCATGCCTGATCACAAACCCGCACTTACGCGCTTTATTGTCTGCTTCGCAGGCGTTTCGTTCGTTTATCTTATTTCATGAATCCAGCTAAGATCTCATTTACGATCTTGCCGTCTGCCTTCCCCTTTACGAGCGGCATCAGGGATTTCATGATCTTTCCTTTGTCCTTTGCTGTCGGAGCTTCGATCCCAAGCTCTGCAAGAACCTTTGCGATCGTCTCCCTGATCTGGTCTTCAGTCATATCAGCCGGAGCGAACTCCTGATATACGGCAAGTCTCTTCTTTGCCTCATCGATGATATCGGCACGGTCTGCCGGAGCTGTCTCGATAGTCTCCTTGACCTGCTTGATCTCTTTCTTTACGATCGCGTTCTCCTCATCCTCTGTGAGCGGAGCTTCACGCTTGTCGATCTGCGCATTCTTTAACGCAGAGAGAAGCATGGAAAGGGAATCCTTTCTCTCTTTATCTTTTGCTTTCATCGCCTCGACCATAGCTGCTCTTACAACATCGATCTTACTCATCTTATATTCCTCCTGTCTATGCGGTATTCCCAGTCGAAACAACTGGTTCCGCATGTTCCTGTGATGATATATTTTGTAAACTTGATTAGTTCTTTCCGAACTCACTGAGCTTTAAGTTCGGATTTCTCTCCTCGACCATGCCGACACTCCAGCTGTTGATGAATAACAATAACGGATTGCCCTTGAGGTCGCAGATACGCTTCATATCGGATGTACCCTGGATCTTCGCCACATCCACTTCCTCCGGGTTCTCAACCCAGCGGATATACTCAAACGGAAGCTGTTCCAGACGGACATCGACATTGTACTCGTTCTTTAAGCGGTAAGTCAGGACCTCAAACTGCAGGACACCGACAACGCCGACGATGATCTCCTCCATACCGGTATTGAACTCCTGGAAGATCTGGATCGCGCCTTCCTGAGCGATCTGGTTGACACCCTTTAAGAACTGTTTTCTCTTCATGGTATCGATCTGGCGGACTCTCGCGAAATGCTCCGGTGCAAAGGTCGGGATACCCTCGAACTGGAACTTCTCGTTGGACGTACAGAGCGTGTCACCGATGGAGAAAATACCCGGATCGAAAACGCCGATGATATCTCCGGCATAAGCCTCGTCAATGATCTTACGGCTCTCAGCCATCAGCTGCTGCGGCTGGGTCAGACGGATCTTCTTACCGCCCTGAACATGGTTTACTTCCATTCCTGCCTCAAACTTACCGGAACAGATGCGCATGAAAGCGATACGGTCACGGTGTGCCTTGTTCATGTTTGCCTGGATCTTAAATACGAAGGCGGAGAAATCTTCCCGGAACGGGTCGATCACGCCTGTCGTTGTCTTTCTCGGAAGCGGAGAAGTCGTCATATTTAAGAAATGCTCCAGGAATGTCTCGACACCGAAGTTTGTGAGTGCGGATCCGAAGAATACCGGGGAGAGTTTTCCGGCGCTGACAAGCTCCTGGTCAAACTCATCGCTCGCTCCGTCGAGAAGCTCGATATCGTCCCTTAACTGAGCGTGGAAATCGGAACCGATGACGGAATCCACGTCTGTTCCCTCCACGTCGAAAGTCTCTGTGGCAACTTCCTTCTGTCCGCCCATGGCAGCCGTGAAGGTCGTGATCTTCTTTGTCTGGCGGTCATAAACGCCCTTGAAGCTCTTTCCGCAGCCGATCGGCCAGTTGATCGGACATGTATGGATTCCGAGAACCTCCTCGATCTCGCTCATGAGCTCGAACGGGTCTCTCGCCTCACGGTCCATCTTGTTTACAAAGGTAAAAATCGGGATATGGCGCATCACACAGACCTTGAACAGTTTGATGGTCTGCGCCTCGACACCCTTTGATCCGTCGATGACCATGACCGCGGAGTCCGCTGCCATCAGGGTACGGTAGGTATCCTCGGAGAAGTCCTGATGTCCTGGGGTATCAAGAATATTGATGCAGTATCCCTCGTAATTGAACTGGAGTACGGAAGATGTTACGGAGATACCTCTCTCCTTCTCGATCTCCATCCAGTCGGAGACTGCGTGCTTTGTCGCTTTGCGTCCCTTTACGGTTCCGGCAAGGTTGATCGCGCCTCCGTATAACAGGAATTTCTCAGTCAGTGTCGTTTTACCGGCATCCGGGTGGGAAATGATCGCGAATGTCCGTCGTCTCTTTATTTCATCATTTAATGAAGCCAAAAAATTTTCCTCCAAATCTATCTTAAAAATCTATATTTTTCCACTTAAATTTTTACCAGTATTTAAGGCTTTCGTCAAGAAGAAAGCCCTAAAATTCGTTATATTTATAGCAATCTATCGCTCAATCCCAAAGATCTCGTCTAAGATCGCCCCTGCAACCTCTTCCTTCGACATAATCGGAAGCTCCGTCTCCTTATTCTCGCGGATCATCGTCACTACATTCGTGTCCGTTCCGAAACCGGCACCGGCAACCTTCAGATTGTTGGCAACGATCATATCGAGGTTCTTCTTCTTTAATTTTGCCCTGGAATTCTCCAGCATATGTTCCGTCTCCATGGAAAATCCGCAAAGGAACTGGCTGTCTTTTTTATGTTCTCCGAGCCATTTTAAGATATCGTCGGTGCGCTCCAGTTCGATCGCCATATCTCCGTCTTTCTTCTTTGTCTTCTCGGTATTCACGAACTTCGGGCGGTAGTCAGCGACAGCCGCGGCCTTGATCACCGCGTCCATCTCGTCACTGCGGCCTGTCACGGCCTCAAACATGTCTTTGGCGGTAACCACCGGAACAAAATTTACGAACATCGGCGGCTCCACCTCTGCCGGTCCGGAAACAAGAGTCACCTCAGCGCCGCGGAGAGCTGCCGTCTTCGCGATGGCATATCCCATTTTTCCGGTACTGTGGTTTGTAATATAGCGGACCGGGTCGATGGCCTCCCTCGTCGGACCTGCGGTCACGAGGATCTTCTTTCCTTTTAAGTCTTTCTCGTACTGGACTTCCTTTAAGATATACTGGAGCAGCACCTCCGGCTCCGGCATCTTTCCGGCTCCGGTATCGCCGCAGGCGAGGTATCCGCTTGCCGGACTGATCACTTCCATTCCGTAGTGTTCGCAGATCTTCAAGTTGTCCTGTGTGATCGGATTCTCGAACATTCTCGTATTCATCGCCGGGCTGATGATCTTCCTGCAGGTACAGGCGAGAACCGTGGTCGTCAGCATATCGTCCGCAAGGCCATGGGCCAGCTTCGCGATCACATTTGCGGAAGCCGGGGCAACGAGGACAACGTCCGCCGCCTTCGCAAGAGAAACATGTTCAACGGAAAACTCAAAGTTCCGGTCAAACGTATCCACCAGGCATTTATTTCCGGTCAGTGTCTCGAATGTAATCGGGTTGATGAAATTTGTCGCATTCCGGGTCATAAGCACATGGACATCTGCCTTCAGTTTTTTCAGTGCGCTGGCGAGATATGCGATTTTATATGCAGCGATACTGCCGCTCACGCATAAAAGTACGGTTTTTCCTGCTAACATTTGGAATCCTCCGTTGTAATTTTAGTCAATTTATGGTAAGATAATTCGAACTTTAAAATTATGAGGAACCTGTCTCACACGTTTCTCATATTCACGGTGAAGATTGACAAGTCCCGCAAATACGGAACCTTTGATCAACTGCACACGTAAAAACAGTATAACACGTTACTTAGATTTGTGGAAGGAGTTTTCTCAATGATTTTAGCGATCGACATGGGAAACAGTAATATCGTTGTCGGAGGTCTTGACGACAATAAAACATATTTTGAGGAGCGCATCACCACCGATGACCGGAAAACGAGTCTCGAATACGCGATCCTTTTAAAGAATATTCTGGAGATTCATAAAGTAAAGAAAAATGATATCGAAGGTTCCATTATGGCGTCCGTTGTCCCGCCACTGAACGCGCCGATCTCTTCCGCCGTAAAGAAGATCACCGGAAAGAAACCGTTTCTTGTTGGTTCCGGCATGAAGACAGGCTTAAACATCAAGATGGATAACCCTAAGACCGTCGGCGGTGACCGGATCGTGGCCGCTGTCGCTGCAAATGCCAAATACAAAGGACCGATCATCATCGCGGACATGGGAACCGCGACAACGCTCGATGTGGTGGACCACGATGGAAATTACATCGGCGGTGTGATTCTCCCCGGTGTAAAGGTTGCCTTAAACTCACTCGTTTCCAATACAGCCCAGCTTCCGAGGATCAGCTTCGATGTTCCGAAACGTACGATCGGAAAGAACACCATCGAATGTATGAGAAACGGTATCATGCTCGGCAATGCCGCAATGCTTGACGGTCTGATCGACCGCATGACCGCAGAGCTCGGCGAACCGGCAACCCTTATTGCTACCGGCGGTATGGCAAGATTCATCACACCGCTCTGCACCCACAAGATCACCTATGACCCGGATCTTCTGCTCCGCGGACTGATGATCCTGTACAGACAGAATACGGAAACAAAAGACGCGTAAAGCTTCACTGCCGAATGAAATTAACGTTCATTCGGCTTTTTTTATTGTAACAGGGAATTTCCTGTTACATAAAAAAGGCACATTCTTTTTCATTCAGAATCGTCCTCCCGGCCATTTCTGTCTATACATTTCGTTCGAAACGAAATGCAGAGTTGTAATATTTCGTTTCATGGGATATACTTATGATAGAATTACGTTTGGAGGTGTTCAATGAACTATTTATCCAGCATGGAAGCGGCAAAAGCAATGGGAATCACAGTACGCAGAGTTCAGCAGATGTGCAAGCAGGGTGAAATTTCCGGAGCTGTGAAAAAGGGACATTCCTGGCTGATTCCAGAAAATGCAGTTTGGCCAGATTCAGGCGAAAAGAAAAAGCCGATGCCCATTGGGATTTCTGATTTCAAGACGGCGACCACAAGCTATTATTATGTAGATAAAACCTTGCTGATCCGTGATTTTCTGGATACGAAACCTATGGTATCGTTGTTTACCCGTCCGAGACGTTTCGGTAAAACATTGAATATGGATATGGTTCGGGTCTTTTTTGAAAAAACACAGGAGGACACCTCCATTTATTTCAAGGATAAGCAGATATGGCAGTGTGGTTCTGATTATACCCGGCATCAGGGAAAGTATCCGGTCATATTCCTGACATTTAAGGATGTAAAATGTCTGACATGGCATGAGACATTTCAGAAGCTCCGTAAGCTGATTTCACTGGAATTTATACGGCACAGTGAACTTGAGGAAAGTACTGCACTTGGAATCTATGAAAAAGAACAGTACCATCGCCTTGCCAGTGACAATGCGAATGAAGTAGACTGCCAGATGGGATTACAAATCTTATCTCTGTTGCTGCACAAGCATTATGGACAAGAATGTATTATCATTATTGATGAATACGATACACCGATACAGCAGGGACATCATTGCAATTTTTATCCTGAAATCGTGAATTTCATGCGTAATTTCTTTTCCGGCGGCCTGAAGGATAATCCACATCTGGCTTTTGGCTTTCTCACAGGAATTCTCTGCGTGGCGAAAGAAAGCATTTTCAGCGGCATGAATAATTTGAAAACCAATTCGATTTTGGACGACAGTTACAGTGAATATTTCGGCTTTACGACTGAGGAAGTAAAAGAAATTCTGCACTACTATGGGAAAGAGGACAAATATCAGGAGATCTGCAGCTGGTATGACGGATACCGATTTGGTCATACAGAAATCTTTAATCCATGGTCTGTCATCAATTACATTACCGATCAGTGCTTCCCAAAGGCGTTCTGGCAGTCTACCGGCAGCAACGAAATCATTGGTGAGATTATCGCAACAGCTACACCCGAGATAACGGAAGGACTTCATAAACTGCTCTGCGGTGAAAAAATCACTACTTATATAGATACCAGCGTGATCTATCCGGAGATCCAGAATAATCCATACACGATCTATAGTTTTCTTCTTGTTGCGGGTTACTTAAAAGTTGCAGAAGTTTATCCACAAAATGATGGGAATTTCATGTGTGATGTTGCAATTCCAAATAAAGAGATTGCCTGTGTCTATGAAAAAGAAATTTTAAATCGGACAAATCAGAACAGCGTCGCGATTTCTATCAATCAGGCGATATTCTCCGGAAATGCAAAAAAGCTTCAGTATTTGCTGGAGAATTTTATGCTGCAGAGTATTTCTTCTATGGATGGGGCAAATGAAAGTTTTTATCATGGCATGATGCTTGGATTATGTGCGATCCTTGGAAACAGGTACCAGATTCGTTCCAATCGAGAATCGGGGCTTGGCCGATTTGATATTCAACTGAATCCATTAGTAAAAGGAATTCCGGGATTCCTGTTTGAATTCAAACACACGAATGATGATCATGTGGATCTGGATGCGCTGGCAGATCGCGCCCTCCAACAAATAGATGCGAAAAAATATGACACGGAATTGCGGGATGCGGGTGTCCGGCCGATCATAAAAATCGGGATTGCTTTTCGTGGAAAAACAGCCGTTGTAAAACGAAAATAATGAGAAGGGGCTGCCGCACCAATTTTGGTATGCGGCAGCCCGTTTTCTATATCCATATTTCTTTTTTATCCCAGTCTTCTCACAAATTCCTCATACCCAAAGGTTTTCACCACACTGCACTCCCCATTCTCATCCATTCGCGCGATGGACGGCAGGCACATGCCGTTGAAGGTGTTGTTTTTTACCATGGAGTAGATCGCCATGTCCTCGAAATAGAGTCTGTCACCGATCCGGATCTCGTGGTCGAAGGAATAATCGCCAATCACGTCACCCGCAAGGCAGGTCATTGATGAGAGGCGATAGGTGTACTGCTTTTCGTCCGCTTCGCCGGAGTCTTTTAACGGCGGACGGTAGGGCATCTCCAGCACGTCCGGCATATGGCAGGCGGCGGAAGCATCTAAGATCAGCGTCCTGATCCCGTTATCCACAATGTCCATGACTTCCGTCACAAGATATCCCGCATTTAACGCCACGGCTTCCCCAGGTTCCACATAGACAGTGACGTCATATGTCTCCTGCATATGGCGGATGCAGCGTTCTAAACGGTCGATGTCATAATCGTTTCTCGTGATATGGTGTCCGCCGCCCATGTTGAGCCATTTGATATTCGGAAGCTTCAGGTACTTTCCGAATTTTTCCTCCACCGCCTTCAGAGTCGTCTCCAGATCATCCGAGTTCTGCTCGCAGAGGGTATGGAAGTGGATCCCGTCAAGCTTTTCCACGAGATCTTCCCGGAAATTTGCCAGGGTCACGCCGAGTCTGGATCCCGGTGCGCAGGGATCGTAGATCGCGTGGTCGCCCTGAGTGGAGCACTCCGGGTTTACGCGGATGCCGATGCTGACGCCTTTTTCTTTGCAGAAGTCCGCGTATTTTTCAAGCTGGGAAAAGGAATTGAATACCAGATGTTCGCAGATATCGGTGATCTCGCCGATCTCGGATTCCTTGAAGGCCGGAGCGAACACATGGTTCTCCTTTCCCATTTTTTCATATCCAATCTTTGCCTCGAAGAGTCCGCTGGCTGTGGTTCCGTCCAGATACTGCCCGATCAGCGGGTACTCGAAGAAGTTCGAGAATGCCTTCTGGGCAAGGAGGATCTTGCAGCCGGTGTCGTCCTTTACTTTCTTTAAGATTTCCAGATTTTTCCGAAGCTTTTTTTCATCAATTACATAGCATGGAGTGGGTAATTCATTAATTTTCATTTATTCTACAATCTCCGGATTCTCATCCACAACCCACGGAAGTCCCCACTTGTTCAGTGCTTCCATATACGGATCCGGATCGAACTCTTCGACGTTGAATACGCCTGCGCCCTTCCAGGTTCCGTCAACGACCATCATGGAACCGATCATAGCCGGTACGCCTGTCGTGTAGGAGATGGCCTGGGAGCCGACTTCCTTGTAACACTCCTGATGGTCACATACGTTATAAATATAGATCGTCTTCTCTTTTCCGTCCTTCACACCGGTAAAGATACAGCCGATGTTTGTCTTTCCGACGGTTCTCGGACCTAAGGATGCCGGATCCGGAAGAAGAGCCTTTAAGAACTGGATCGGAACGATCTCCTGTCCGTTAAAGTTTACCGGGGAAGTGGAAAGCATTCCAACGTTCTCTAAGCATTTCATGTGGGTCAGGTAGCTCTGTCCGAAGGTCATGAAGAAACGGATGCGCTTTACGCCCGGAATGTTCTTTGCGAGAGACTCGATCTCCTCATGATGTAAAAGGTACATGTCCTTCTCGCCGACCTGCGGGAAGTTGTACTCACGCTTGATCTCCATCGGCTTTGTCTCTACCCAGTGGCCGTTCTCCCAGTAGGAGCCGTTTGCGGATACCTCACGGAGGTTGATCTCCGGGTTGAAGTTTGTAGCGAACGGATAACCATGGTCGCCGCCGTTGCAGTCTAAGATGTCGATGGTGTGGATCTCATCGAAATAGTGCTTTAACGCATATGCGGAGAAGACGCTTGTGACGCCCGGGTCAAAACCTGTTCCTAAGAGTGCCATAAGTCCAGCCTCTTTGAATTTCTCCTGATATGCCCACTGCCAGGAATAATCGAAGTATGCGGTGAAGCCCTCTTCCTTGCAGCGTTTCTCATAGATCGCGCGCCATGTCGGATCGTCGGTGTCCTCCGGCTCGTAGTTTGCGGTATCGATATAGTTCACGCCAGCCTTTAAGCATGCGTCCATGATCGTCAGATCCTGATACGGGAGTGCAACGTTTAACACTGCATCCGGCTTGTAGCTTTCCATTAAAGCGACCAGCTCGTCCACGTTGTCAGCATCCACTTTCGCGGTCGTGATCTTCGTCTTTGTCGTTCCCTGAAGTTTCTCCTTTAAAGCATCGCACTTGGATACGGTACGGCTTGCGATCATAATTTCTGTGAATACATCACTGTTCTGACAGCACTTGTGGATCGCTACGGACGCAACACCTCCGCAACCGATGATCATTAATCTGCTCATGTTTATTTTTCCTCCTCTTTTAAAAGATCCTCAACATACTTCGGCAGCATGAACGCGCCCATGTGAAGATGTGTCGTGTAATACCAGGTTTCGATATTTAATGCATCCCATTCCCGGGGCTTGAAATCCTTGATGGGATGATATTTCTTTGAAGCGAAGCCGAAGAGCCAGTATCCGGACGGACAGGTTGGAATATGTGCCTGATACACACGGCTGATCGGGAAGGAGCGGAACGCCTTGCGGTGCATGCTGCGGCAGGCCAGCTCGTCCTCATCGTAGAATGGACTTCCGTGCTGGTAGACCATGATCCCATCTTCCTTTAAGGCGCTGTAGCAGCTTCCGTAGAATTCCTTCGTGAACAGTCCCTCAGTGTGGCCGAAGGGGTCTGTGGAATCGTTGATGATGAGGTCATATTTTGCCTTCTTGTTTCTTAAAAATCTCAGACCGTCATCATAGTGGACCTCGACACGCGGATCATCTAAGGCGCAGGCTACCTCCGGGAAAAACTTTCTTGAAACTTCCACGAACATCTCATCCGTCTCCACGACATCAATATGTTCCACGCAGTCATACTGCAAAAGCTCTTTCGCGACACCGCCGTCGCCGCCGCCGATGATCAGTACGTCCTTCACACACGGATGGACCGCCATCGGCACATGGGTCACCATCTCGTCATAAATAAACTCGTCCTTCTCGGAGAATACGATCTCCCCGTCCAGAGAGATAAATTTTCCAAATTCCTCGGAATCGAACACATCGATCCGCTGATATTCACTCTCCCCGGAAAACAGCTGCTTTTCGATCTTGATGGACAGCTTGACGTTTCCGGTGTGCAGTTCTGAAAACCAGAATTCCATATCTCGTGACTCCTTGTATCGTATTGGCCAAAGCCTGTATGCAGGCAGACAGCCTGTTTGCCTGCAGCCAGGTCCGGCGCTTTAAAAAATTCATGCTATATGTTTGCCAGCACCATCAGATGGTCCACCGCCGGATCCTCTGTTCCCTGCATGGAGCATCCCTTTTTCTTCGCATACAGGATATACTGGACCACATCATCCGTGATCATCTCACCCGGTGCCAGAATCGGGATTCCCGGCGGATAACACATCACGAACTCCGCACAGACTCTTCCTGAAGACGCTTCCACCGGAACGGAGACCTTCTCGGAGTAGAACGCTTTCTGCGGGGACATCACGACCTTCGGGGAGATATACTCACCGGAGAGAAGTCCCGCGCTGTCCTTTTTGTAGAGACGTTCCACATCATCGAGAGCCCCCACAAGGCGCTCGATGTCCTGGATACGATCTCCGATGGAGATATAAGCCAGAATGTTGCTGATGTCACCAAATTCGATCTGGATATCATACTCGTCGCGCAGGAGATCATAGACCTCAATTCCCGCAAGTCCGATGTCTCTTGTATATACGGAGAGCTTCGTCACATCATAATCGAAAATGCTGTCACCGTTCACCAGTTCTTTTCCATAAGCATAATAGCCACCGATGGAGTTGATCTCCCGTCTCGCGTATTCTGCCATCTCAACGACCTTCGCGAAGGATTCCTCACCGCGGAGAGCCAGATTTCGTCTTGAGATATCAAGACTGGAAAGAAGCAGGTAGGATGCGCTTGTGGTCTGGGTCAGGTTGATGATCTGGCGCACATAATCGGTGTTCACTCCCTTATTTAAAAGAAGAAGCGAACTCTGGGTCAGACTTCCGCCGGACTTGTGCATGGATACCGCCGCCATATCAGCTCCCGCTGCCATTGCGGAGATCGGAAGATTCTTTCCGAAATACAGGTGGGTTCCATGAGCCTCGTCCGCGAGAACCTTCATGCCCCTCGCATGGGCAAGCTGTACGATCGTTTTTATATCAGAGCAGATGCCGTAATAGGTCGGGTTGTTGACGAACACCGCAACCGCGTCCGGATTGTCCTCGATGGCCTGTTTTACTTTTTCGACCTGCATTCCCAGCGAAATACCGAGTTTCTGGTTCATCTCCGGATTTACGTAGATCGGGATTCCGCCGCAGAGCACCAGAGCGTTGATGACGCTCTTATGTACGTTTCGCGGCAGGATGATCTTATCTCCGGCTTTTACCACCGAGAGGATCATGCTCTGGACTGCGGATGTCGTTCCGCCGACCATTAAATAGGCGCTGGCCGCTCCGAATGCCTCCGCCGCAAGCTCTTCCGCCTCACGGATCACGGAGACAGGATGGCAAAGGTTATCTAACGGTTTCATAGAGTTTACGTCCAAAGACACACATTTCTCGCCTAAAAGCTGTACGAGTTCTGGATTTCCACGTCCTCTCTTATGTCCCGGCACGTCAAACGGGACAACTCTCTTCTTTTTAAATGCCTCGAGCGCTTCATAGATCGGGGCTTTCTTTTGTCTCTCTCTGTCCATGGTTTTGTTCCTCACGCATTTTATTGATTGCGCATCATCTGAATAATAAAAAAAGCAGATGACGCCAAAACCATCATCTGCTCAAAACGATTCTATTCCATTGGGGTCTGGGGCGCGTCACTCCGCTCCCGTCTGCCTCTGAGCTTTATCGTTTTTTCTTCCAAGTCTGCAATCGCAAATATATTGTCCCTGCACTTATTGACCGATTCACAAGATGATGTGTTTTTCAAACACTGATTATAAAGTAATCAACTTATAAATTTGAGCTTTTAACTCAATCAATAATGTGGGCTTAACCCCACGCGGCGCTTGACCCGCCTGTCCGATGGGCTTAACTTCCGTAGTCTGTTCTGCGGGAGTGGTCATTACATACATTTGCATGAAAACGATAAATGTCTCTTCACACTATTTCTATCATACATGAAAAAACATAGAACTGTCAAGTAAAAATTTCCATTTGTCCTATGAGAAGATAAAAGCAGGGATCCATCAACCATAAAAGTTGATGGATCCCCATGAAACAGAATCACACGCTATCATTCTGTATGTTTCCGGTCACCATTGCACCGGTCTTTGGATCCAGATAATAGAGATGTCCATCCTGCGGATCTGTAAACCAGCCGGTCTTCATCGCTCCCTGGGTACCGTCAGAAACCGGGTTCAGATAATACCAGCTTCCATCCGCATCTTTCAGCCAGCCAGTCTTCATCGCTCCCCGCGTACCGTCGGAAACCGGATTCAGATAATACCAGTTCCCATCTGTGTCCTTAAACCAGCCGATCTTCATGGTTCCCTGCGTGCCGTCGGATGCCTGATTCAGATAATACCAGTTTCCATCCGCATCTTTAAACCAGCCGGTATCCATGTACCCGTCTGCACCAAAGTGATACCAGAACATGGTTCCCTCGTACAAAAGCTGTTTCCATGCATTGGATACACGACGTCCATCGCTATCATAGTATCTCCATCTGACTACGCCATTGACTTTCTTTGTTTCCCATGCATTTCTGGTCACATTCCAGTCAGTATCCTCTCTGTCACTGCCGGAACCGGTGTTCCTGTCACCTTTCGGATTATCAGGAGTTGCAGAACCAGGTTTATTGTCTTCCTTCGGATTATCAGGAGTTTCAGGACTGCTGCTTTCCAGAACTGCCTGCGCCGTCACACGATGTCCTTCTGCCTGATCCAGCGCATCCAGGAGTGCTTCGTTCACAGTTGTATACAACGTGCCGTTGATCTTCCAACCCTTGAACACAGCTCCATCCTTGCTGACTGTCGGAAGCGCTTCATCCATCTGCTCCAGGGTATAGCTCCGCTCTCCGACTCCATTATCAAATGTAACCGTTCCCTTTCGGCTGTCTGAGAGCAGCTCAAAGGTACTAAAGCCATCCTTGTTGACAAACTCTGCCATCGCACTTCCCTGTTTTACCCTTACTGTTACAGGATAATATACAATTCTTCCATTATGAAGCAGATGGCGGATAAAGAGATCCTCGGTCGGATAATCTGCCGGGAGTGGCAGGGTGATCGTAACCGGGATTCCGACCTTCTGTGGGATCGCTGAGCCGATCAGAACTGTATTCTTACCGTTGCCTTTCTCCTGCATGGTCTCATTCTTTCCGGCTGTTGTGGCTTTTACATTGTATAATGCGGTGATTTCAAAAGTGATCACATTCACTTCCTGTTTTTCGGTCACACCCTTTACTTCCACCGACATATACGGCTCAACCACCAGTCTTACCTTCTTTCCTGCGGTATCGACTCCTTCCTTCTGAAGTTTTTCCTTCGCTTCCACTCCGGAAATCGTCTGATCTTCTCCTGTTTTTACGATCACATCCCCGTTTTCTGTTTCCCGGATCAGATCTGCTGCCACAGTATCCAGTCCGGTAATCTCCGGGGTCTTCTCTTCCAAGAGGTTAGCAATCTCTTTTACCTCCTCCGGTGCATCTGCCGGAACCGGTGCAATCTTCGGCTCTGCCACGGAAATCTCCGGTGCCTGTGCTTTTCCAACAGCAATTTCCCTGGTCACCGTCGTTCCATTGTAGTCACTATCCCCGGCAACCTCAGCCGTCACAAGGACCGTTCCGGCTCCGATGATCTTCGCCTCTGTTTTTCCGTTCACTTCTGATAGCTCCAGAACTCCATTTCCGTCAGGAACGGAGAATTTCACAGCTCCGGTTCCCTTCTGTCCGGTAAGTTCCAGTTCGAATGGATCATCTCCGTAGAGTTTCCCGTCTACTTCTTTGATCTGAATCTGATCCTCATCTGCTTTTTCGACCTCGAAGCTGCAGCTTACCGGTGCAGGATCATTGTAATTTTCCTTCTCTGGGCCGTCAGCCGGAAGCACATATTCTGCCGAAATTTCATGCGTACCGGCAGAAGGAACCGAATATTCCATGGACGCGGTTCCATTGGTCAATGGGATCTGCGTCTGATTGAGTTGCTGTCCATTTTCATAAAATATTACCGTTCCGGTCAGAACATCCTGATAAGCTCCCTTCGCTTCCAGAGTCAGAACATAAGTATCTTTCACATTTCCAAGAGCAGCCCGGAGTCTCTGCATCAGACCGGTTTTCTTTCCGGCTTTCAAATTCAGGGAAATGCTTCCCTTCTGAACGGTGATCGGTCTGGAATTATTACCTGTCGTGTAATTGGTACCATTTTCCATACGAATCGTTACATTTGCCGTACCTGCGCCATGGATCGTTGCCCGGCCATCTGCATCCACCGTCAGTACATTCGCAGAGTCGCTTGTCTTGGTCACCGCTCCGTCTCCAACGGTGGTAACTCCAGTCAATGAAAAATCAGGATCGCCATATGTTTTCGTTCCCGGCCACTCTGCATCATTGATCGTGATCGAAGATGCTGCTTTTTTGATCGTTGCGGTTGCACTGGAAGGAATGTTGACCTGGTAGTTATCCGGATCGGCTGTTGCTCCGCCACCGCTCGCTGCTGCTCCTGTTATCACTGCCTTCGAGGCATCGATCACAACCTCTTTATCGCTTCCGGCATTTTCATTCTTAAAAGTGGCTGTTAAGCCTGTGATCTGCAGTTTTTCATTTCCGGCACCTGTATTCACATCAGTGTTTATCATGAGTGGCTGCTGTACAGTTGCTGTTGTCGTGCCATCATAGGTCTTATCTTCTACCGCAACTGATAATTGCAGTGTGTACTTAGAAATTTCCGGTACCACGGAATCTGTTAATGTCCTATCGTATGAAGCACTTGAATCTGTCGGTGTAAATTTCACGGTATAAGCCTTGTTATCTTTTACCTTCGGATAAATACCAGATGCTGGACTACTATTTTCCGGTTCCCAGCTCCAGGTTCCGGCTACCAGTTGATTTGCACCGTTATACACACCATAACCAGAAGCCAGGGAAACCTGAATCTGAGCAAGTGAACCCCCATAAGTCCCCTTCGCATTCCACTTTTGTGTTCCGTTTCCTACAATTCTCAGTGTATCCCTGGTAGACACATTAAGCGGTTCCGTTCTCTCAGAAGCAAATGCATTCTCTTTCGCCTTTATTCTGCTGGTTACCTGATATCCATGTGCCGGATATAATCCCTGAATTTTCGTGCCGACAATCCATGTAAATGCTCCGTCTGAATCTACATCACGGTATCCATACTCAATGTCATTTTCCGGATTCGTTCTGTTTATGGTAATCGTCGTACCGGTTATATCCACCTCATTCTCAGTTATTGCAGCCGGTGCTGCCGTTCTTTTAGGAATCGTGATACTTTCAGGTTTTCCGGCAAATTTCTTATCCTTACTGCTTGCAGCATACCGATAATAAACCGTACTCTCATGATCGGAAGAAATGATGTCTGTAATCGAAATTCCTGATCCACTGCCCATTTTTGCAGATGTCCAGCTTGGAGAGGTATTGGTTCCGTTTACAATCACATACTGTAAAGATGAGGAAATTGTGATTTCTTCCTTCCGATAATCAATATTCGGCTTGTTCGATTCTCCCGGAATCGCCTGTGTTTGCAAATCCGCCGCCAAAACCGCTTCACTGGCTGACATGGACGAGGATGCTTTCTTGCGAATATAGACTGGTACAGACCCACCATTTTCACGAATGTTATTCAGCAGCCCTGTCAGACGAACCATACTACCCTGTCTTATCGTTGTCCATGACTGTGCATCCTTAGAAGCAGCATACTCCAGATCGCAGGAAGCTTTATTCTCTAAAGTCTCCTGTTCGTAATTGATAGAAACATCAGCAGCATTAGGTGCCTCCTGCCGCACTTTTTCTGTCTGGAAATTTACATAGGTTACATCAAGAGATAACTTACCCTCCTTTTGAATCATCAATCTGACATGATATTCTGTGTCCGGAGCTAAATCCTCAATAGTATACTCATAGTTTCCGGAAGAGCTTTCCGTAAGTGGCGTTCCTTTCGAGAACATATCATCTAATGTTAATGTCTGCTCATCCTCGCCGGAGGTTAAGAAAAACTTAACCTCTGCTCCGGGAGTTCCTGTTGCCTTAAGTGTAGCAGTCGCTTTTTTTCAGAAATCGTCTTAATATCCGTGACAGCTGCGGAAGTGATACTTGCCGCATTATTATTAGAATATGTACCAGTAGCTTGATCATAATATACCGTCTTACTGTACTTGCGGAAATGCGGGTAATCCTCCGTTCCGATCACCTGTCCCCACGTACCATCTGATTGATTACCGTTTAATTTATAGGCAATTTCTCCGGATTTCAGTTTTTCTTCGCTTATAGTAGTAATACCACCCCAAGAACTAAAATTACCCTTTGTTGTCTCATAACAGTTCGTAAAACTAGCCCTATTAGTCATCGAGGACGTAGTTCCTTCCAGTTTTCCTGATACAGCCAAGCAATTAGTCACCGTTCCGTTTGAAGAATTATTTAAAAAATTTGTTCCTACTACAAAACAATTCTGAATATTGGTACCAACAGCGGTATGACACAACCCGAAAGTCCAACCATCTTCCAACACCAGCCCTATATTTTGTACACTCCCATCTTGAATCCTTGCCACCAGTCCCCGCTTATGACTTGTACCGTCAGCAGCAGGTCGCAGTCCGGAGATTACATGATAATTTCCCTCAATATTCCCCCTGAAATACTTATTATCTATGTTTCCAATGCTTGTCCAGGCATATCCGTCCGGGATCTCAATATCCTTCATCAGCTTCAGATTGCTGTTATCAGGGATTTTACTATCATTAAACTGCTTTGCAAACCAGAAAAGCTGACCGGCATTATAAATCTCATAATATCCATTCCACGTTCCTGCCTCCTGATATGCACCACATGCTTCACAAAATCCATCTGCATTATAGTGCTCATGACTACAAAAGGTATCACCATAAAACATCGTAATTTCATTTGGTGTTGTCGAAATCGTCTTACCTGATACTGTGATCGGATTGCCGTCATTTAGGCCCGGTACCGTCACCGAAATCTCTGTGTTATTCCTATTTTCCGGCAGATATACCGTCAGATGTCCCGTGTTCGCTTCATCATACGAAATCTGCATGGAAGGAATGACCATAGCTGCACTTTGACCTTCTTGATTGCTCAACGGTTCACCATTCTGCTTGATCGTGATATCGGTTGCCTGTAATACCTGATCACTCGTGATCGCCGTGGAAACAAATTTTAATCTTGTCTCATAAAGAGGAGTTGCGGCCTTCAAAGTGATCGTTGCATTCTCATCAGCAACGTCAGCTTCCATCCGATAAACATAGTCTCCAACCGTCACCTGTACCGTTACCGGTTTCCCTGGCGTTAATGGCTTCAGATAATTGGATGCCTTAAGTGTACCTTGATAATCGCTCACCTTCATCGTCCCTGCATTCCAGGTAATCTCTCCCACGCTAATTGTCACCGGATAAGTGCTTTCGGTGAATCGTACATCCGCAATCGTGCCCTGAATGGTATAGTTTTTCAGTCCGGAATTTTCACTTTTCGGGAAATAATCGCCGCCATTTAAGTTTACTGTTGCTTCATTACTGATGGAAATGGAGCCCTCCAAGGTACTACCCTCCGGCAGCGCTTGACCGGGCTTCACTGCGATACCGATCGCATATACTTCATTATTATACGCAATGGCCGAAACCGTTCCACCATTGATCACAATCTCACCATACTTGTATCCACCTTCTACCGCTTTTGCTCCACCGCCGCCAGTGCCGATTGCGGCTCCGGGGTGTCTTCCTGCGTTCGTAGCATATCCTCCACAGGCTGTCACATTGCCACCATTGATCTCAATCCTATCCACGCAGCCGTACGGTCCACCGCCAATTCCTGCTCCACCGTATACATTTTTAATATCCTTGTAGTAGCTTCCATGTCCGCCCATGGCGTACACAGTTCCGTCGTTGATGATAATGGTACCGCTGCCACCCTCTGCACTGCCGCCAATACCTGCTGCCATCCCGCCGCCATAAGCTTTGATATCGCCTCCGTCGATCACAATCGTCCCCAAGGAACCATTTCTCCTGCTCGACGCACCAATTCCTGCTCCTTCTCCACCGGTTGCTTTTAAGCTTCCCTCTCCGCTGATCGTCAGGGTGCAGCCTTCCGGCACCTCAATAGCCGCACACATATCACCGCCCTTGAGCGTGTTTTTCCCCTCCAGAATCAGATTCAGGTTTGCACCATTTCCCAGTCGGATTGCCGGTACCCAGGTACTCGCTGTCTCATCGTTCTTAACAAGCGGTATCTGGATATCCAGATTCGAAATCGTGATTGTAGCCTCCACACCATTAACCAGAATAACATTGGTCGTACTGCTTCCCGTGATAGTCGCATGATTATACTGTTCCAATGTGTTGCTGTTGATGTTGATACCGCCATTCGCAATATTATAAGTATCTGTTGATGCCAGCAAAGCGATTCCGCCGTCCATGCTGACCTCGATCTCCGGAAGCTCCACGCCCGCTGCCAAAATATACTCTCTCGGAAGAACCGGAAGATAATAATAGAAACCACTTTCATCTTCCCGGTTCTCATCCGGCTCCCAAGTAACGCTGATATCCGTCAGCACCGGGATATCTTCTGAGATTTCCTCATCTTCAAACTCATAATCCTTAAGAAAATCCCCGGCATTGCTGTCGGTCGCGATCAGAAACGTACCCTGCTGGTCTTTCTCCTGAACTTCCTGTTTATCTGCTTCCTCCTCATCATTGCTATCCGGCACGTTTTCTGAATTTTCTGTTTCCGGAGTTTCCTCCTCATTCAGATTTTCTTTCTTTGCATTACTGCCGGTAGCAATTCCAAAGTCTTCTTTCTTATCACGGTCGTCTGCTGCCGCTTTCTCATCTTCCGCGCCCTTATCGCGATCCGCATTATTTTTCTGATGATTCACGTTCTTATATTCCACCACCGAAGCCTCGATCGTCTCCGGGAAATTCAGATAATCCTCAAAGTTTTCTCCGGCATCCGCAGGGATCTGAATATGCGCGACCTCCTCCGGTAATTCCGTAAATCCCGTGATCACTTTCAACTTTTTTGTAGGAACTGCAGCAAACGTTGCAGACGGTACGCATAACTGCATCGCCATCATTGCCGCCAATGCTGCAGATACGATCTGCCGTTTCTTCTTTTTATACCTCATATCCATTTCCTCCTGTTGTCATTATTTTCTATATAGCGTGACGGTTTTGTTCTCTCCGGTAATATTTTTTATTCATACTTTTCTTTCTCACCTGATTCATTCCTTCCCCTTTTTCCCTGAAGAAGCCGGGAGACTGCTTTCTCCTTCTGACTATAGCTGCATAGCGCAATTCGCATTTCCATACCTCCGTTTCCTGATGGACTCCATCGCCTCATATAGCTCCTGATCACTACAATCTATGGAGAGGAATGCCGGGATACGAAGCTGATACGCGATCAGGGCGAAGTTTTCATCATCGCTCCACCAGACAAGCGGTACTTCCGGTGCCAGCCGCTTCGCCTGTATGGCCGCCTCCAGTCCCTTTGCTCCGGTCATGGCGATAACAACCGCATGGTATCGGCTCCGCCGCAGTGCCTGAGATAGCTGCTTCTCATTCCATAGCTCATCGATGACAAGCTGACCATCCCCATCAAAAAGGGAGCGCAGCCTGCTCTCAAACCATTCTGCATTCCTTAATTCCGTACAAAGTGCGATTTTCATGCCGGGCCTCCTTTCCCGAAAAGAAAAATGGAAAAGAATCCTGCAAGCAGGATTCTCCGCCTGCGGCGGGGCGCGACAGCGGCACTCTTCCTTTCCGCCGCAGTGCGATCCTCGCGGAGCGTTTTTGATTTCATAGGACGAACTTTCCTATGAAATCAAAAAATCAGACCTTCTCACCTAAAAGGCTGGTAATATAATTAGCGTAGCATCTTGTCAAGAGAAATGCAACCGACTTTGTTTAAGACGCAGGTTTCCTGTTTAAGACGCAAGTTTTTCCTGCGGTTTTATGTTATACTAATATTGGATTATTGTGCGAAGGAGATGGCGCGATGCAGATTGCGATTGTGGATGACAGAGCAGATGACAGAGCAGAACTGTCTGAAAGCTGCCGCCCAGGTCAATTTTCAACTTGTCTTTATGGACATCTATATGGAGAACATGGATGGAATGGGGATGCCAAAATCGAGTAGGAGGCGGTGGCTAACCGCCGTCCTCTCACAGCACCGTACGTACCGTTCGGTATACGGCGCTTTCAATA